>NZ_JBPYCR010000007.1:0-121462 GCF_051846915.1 Virgibacillus sp. W0181 | reverse complement strand
GTCAAGGACAAACAGCTGCCGCTGTGGCTCAGAGCAATTTATACAAAAAGAAAAATTTCCTGAATTTACCTATAAGCTAGCCGTTCTACCAGAACAAGGGCATTTACACAAAATTATTGACACTCCCCAATAATGGTTGATAACAAGATCAAATATTTAACCTTATCCCTAAAGAGGTAAAGAGTTAAAGACACCCATTACCTGATTGTGCCGCTGCATTTTAAATAAAAATCGTTCACATTATGTGTGTAATTTTAATAAACATCTGTTTGTCACCTAATAGAATTATTCTTTCAAAGATATAGAAGGTGTTATTACAATAACATTTGCAATAACACCTTCTTTAAAGCTTATTTTTAATAGTTTCAACACAATAATTTAGTTAAATTTATTACCTATAAACAGGAGTATCTAAATGTAACGTATATGATCCTATTTCTTGATAAACTTTATACATTGTATGAGTTTGCTTTGATGCCCATCCTATGTCAGTTGCATATTGACTGCCGAAAGCACCAGTAGCATCCATAACTGCGGGATTCCAACGCATTTTATATAAAGTATTTAAACCACTTTGCACATACTTTTCGTGTACAAATTTCGCACCACCTACAATTGCCTTGTATGGAGTAGTCCATCCTGCTTCATATGCATATGCTGCCCCACATTCTATTGGACAAGAATCATAGGCACCAGTGCCATACATGTTATAAACAGTTTTTCCTTTATACTTAACCCCTTTTGCCAGTGTAGAAGATCCATTTCCTGTTTCTAGAAATGTGTGCGACATTAAGTATACATCATTAATACCATATAATTTTCCAGCATCTATAAACGCCTGTCCTTCACCAGCAAGAATTCCTTTACCACGTAAATATTTGTTTAATAATTCAGCTGAAGCCCCACTGTAACTTGATATATTCAAGAACTGAAATTGTTGTTTAACATCATTCAAAAAATTGTTTGGATCAAGATAATACAAAACATCTTTAGGACTAGCATGGACCCATTGTTTGTGCTGATATGTTATTGCATACCAGCCATCGTGTTCATCCAACACTTCAACTTTTGTTCCATCTGAAAGTTGACCTATCACACCAAAACTGGTTCCTGCCCCGCTTCTCACGTTAAGAACACTTTTAACATCAACTCTGTTGTCCTTACTAATATAGTTTTTTGAAACCCATGCGTATTTCTTATCCGTTTGTGGAGTGGCTTTCATTTGTATATCTAGCGCCTTATTTAAAGTCAGGTTGTAGTTTGTATATATATGAGTTGTTTCGTTTACATTGTATGCTTGCACCCAGAGTAACTGGCCGTCTATGATGCCGCGATACCAAATTGCTTCTCCTACTTTTTCTGTTAGTTTAATTTTGAATTGTTTATTTTTATATTTGGAGAGATTTCTAATAACTACATCCTGGCCTGCACCCCATGCATCTGTGTAGGCCCATCCTGATCCCTTTAAATAATAAGTCTTTTCTTGGTGATCTACTTTCACATGATCTTGTGCCCACATATCTTCTGCATTTACCCAGCCAACAACACCATATGTGCTGCTCGCTACAGTACTTATTAAATAATAATACTGATTATTAATTTCTACCTGCTTTTTTATATAAAACACTTTGTCAGTATGCTCGGTTCCTGCCTGAAAACTCGTGGAATCGTCTCCAATAGTTTTATAGATTGTTGCTTCAGAACCATCTATGCGACCCAATTTGCTTGTGTCACTCTCTTTAGGTATTGCGACATTATAGGCCTGTACCCAAAGTAGCTGACCGTTTATCATGCCACGATACCAGATTGCATTGCCTACTTTTTCCGTTAACTTAATTTTAAAAGCCTTATTTTTATATTTAGAGAGATCTTTAATAACAACATCCTTGCTTGCTCCCCATGCATCTGTGTAAGCCCAACCTGTACCTTTTAAGTAATATGTTTTTTCTTTGTGATCAACTTTCACATGATTCTGTGCCCACATATCTTCTGCTTTCACCCAGCCAACAACACCATGAGTGCTGCTTGCCACAGTACTGATTAAATAATAAATTTGGCTATTAATCTCTGCTTGCTTTTTAATATAGAAGATTTTATCAGTATATTGAGATCCTGCTTGAAAACTTGTTGAGTCATCCCCAATAGTTTTATAGATGGTTGCTTGGGAACTTTGAATACGACCTAACTTGCTTGTGGAACTCTCTTTTGGTTTTACAACATTGTATGCCTGCACCCACAGCAATTTACCATCAATAATTCCGCGATACCAGATTGCATTGCCTACTTTTTCTGTTAATTTAATTTCAAAAGCCTTATTTTTATATTTAGACAGATCATTAAAAACAACATCCTTGCCTGCTCCCCATGCATCTGTGTAAGCCCAACCTGTACCTTTTAAGTAATATGTTTTTTCTTTGTGATCAACTTTCACATGATTCTGTGCCCACATATCTTCTGCTTTCACCCAGCCAATAACACCATGAGTGCTGCTTGCCACAGTACTGATTGAATAATAAATTTGGCTATTAATCTCTGCTTGCTTTTTAATATAAAAAATTTTATCAGTATATTGAGATCCTGCTTGAAAACTTGTTGAGTCATCCCCAATAGTTTTATAGATGGTCGCTTGGGAATTTTGAATTCTTCCTAACTTGCTTGTTGAAGTTTCTTTTTTGTTTGTTGTGTTTATAATTTTACTTGATGTACTAACCATTTTGCTTGATGTGTTTTCATTTACTTTAGAAACATTATTAGCTTGTACCCAGAGCAGCTTTCCCTCGATAGTACCTTGATACCAAATTGAATTACCTACTTTTTCCGTTTGATTAATTTCAAAAGCATTATTTTTATATTTGGATAGATTATCAAGGACAACATCCTTGCCTGCTCCCCATGCATCCGTGTAAGCCCAGCCCGTTCCTGTTAAGTAGTATGTTTTTTCTTTATGATCAACTGTCTCTACACTTTGCACCAAAACATCTTTCTTTTTCACCCAGCCGACAACTCCCTCAGTACTACTTGCTGCAGTACTGATTAAATAATAAGTTTGGCTATTAATCTCTGCTTGCTTTTTAATATAAAAGACTTTGTTAGTATACTTAGACTCTGCCAGAAAGCTCGTTGAGTTCTCCCCAATAGTTTCATAGATTGTTGCTTTGGAACTTTTTATGCGTCCTAATTTGTTTGTGTCGCTTTCTTTGATAGTTAATTTAGTAGACTGATTACTTTTCTTTTCATTTACTTCTTGATCTTCCTTATTGTTATCCTTACTTTCTTGTTTAGAGATAGACTTTTTTTCATTATAATTTTCATTATGGGTTGCACTTTCTTCAGTGATATCCTCTTTGGCATTACTTTCTTTTGTTTCTTCTGTATCTACCTCCTTATTCGTTGAATTATTTTGAGCTGGATTCGAGCCGTTCTTAAAATCAGCTTTGTTTTCATCATTTTCAATAGATTCTTCATCTTCACTAGATTTAAGTTCCTGATTTGTCTCATCTATTGTTTTATCAACTGCCGAAGCCTCATTGGATAGTAGTAAATTAAATAAACATAACAATATAGTAAAAATATAAAACTTTCTCATCATATACCTCCTAATAATTTTGTTTAACACTCATAGTTTTACCGCTGTTTAAAGACCTCTTCATAAACACGTTTACTTGAATTCCCATCTTCTAAATAGCAGTATTTTTTATGGAAACATTCTATCGGTTCTGTTATATCTGAACTATTTTTATGGACCTTTTTTATTTCCTCAATCACCCCTTGCGTTGTCCTCACTAATGGACCTGGAGCCTCGGTATCGAAATCAAAATAAAATCCTCTCAGCTTATCACGGTATGTTTCTATATCGTACACATAAAAAATCATTGGCCTTTTTAGAATACCAAAATCAAAAAAGACTGAAGAGTAATCAGTAATGAGTATATCAGAGACAATATACAAGTCACGAATGTCATTGTAAGAAGAAAAGTTATAAATAAAACCCTTATAGGATGTTAGGTCCATTTTTTCAGCCACTAAATAATGTAGTCTCAATATAATGATATAATCATCCGCTAGTTCTTTTTTCATTTTGTCTAAATCCATTTGTAAATCAAACTTATATTGACCAACTTTGTAAAATTGATCATCCCGCCACGTAGGTGCATATAAAATCACTTTTTTATTTCGAGGTATATTCAAACGATATTTAATTTGTTTGATTTTTGTAATGTCATTAGCATAAATTAAAAAGTCATTTCTAGGATATCCGGTCTCCAGTACTGTTCCTTCATAATGGAAAGCTCTCCTAAATATATTACTTGAATATCTATTAGGAGATATTAGGTAATCCCATTTACTTGCTTCTTTAAGAAAATTTCTTTTATATAATTCCGTATTTGTTCCAGGCATATGTACCTCTGTCATATCAGCAGCTAACCTTTTTAAAGGAGTACCATGCCAAGTTTGTATATATACAGTGTGATGAGGTTTCGGAATCCATAAAGGTAATCTGCTGTTTGATACCCAATACTTTGACCTTGTCATTAAGAAAAGCCATTTAATGGAGAAGCGTTTTGCATAAGGGATTTCAGTATCCCGAAACTGATCGACAGATTCACCGCTTACACTCCAATACATTCGAAAACCTGGCTCATTTTCAAGTATATATTCATAAAGAGCTCTAGGATTATCGCTATACTGCTTTCCAAGAAAACTTTCAAAAATAATCATCTTATCATTTTTGGGTAGCACAAACCCTAAAATTTGAAATGTTATTTTATATACCCTGAATAATATATTTTTTAATGGCTCCAATAGTCTCACCCGCAAACTTCTCTGTAAAACAACTCCATAGCTTCTTGATTATACTTCACATAGTCAAATTTTTTATATTGAACATTTTTATAAAGAAAATCATACATCGCTTGTTCTAGGCTTGTTTGATCGTTATCCACTAAATTACCTAGACCATTTGTCAATACACTTTTGATTCCAGTTACATCCGTTCCAATCACATGTTTACCCAGCACTAGCGATTCTAAAATTACTAGCCCTTGCCCTTCATAATGGGATGACATAATAAAACAATCACCCCTGTTTATTAAACCAAATGGATTTTCTATTTGTCCTGTAAAAATGACATCATTTTCTAATTTTAGTTGTGTTACTAAGTCGTTTAGTTCATTAAGTAAAGGACCTGATCCAATGATATATAACTTTATATTTTTTTCACTTTCCTTTTTAACTTCACTAAAAGCCCTAATTAATTTAGTTTGGTCTTTTTCAGGTGACAATCTAGCCATGTTAATGAAAACAACCTCATCATCTTCTGGCCAGAGTACACCTTCAACTTTATAGTAACCACTTCTGTTTACCTTTTCGGTTATGTAGTACGATTTGTTCTCTAAATCCTTAATTTCATAATTATCTTTAAGAAATAAGACCCTTTTATAATCGATTAGGTTGTTTACATAGACCATTTTATTTTTATAATTAGGAATATATCTGGACAAATTTTGTTTATTGGTTTCATTTGAAGATTGAGATACGGAAATCACTTTATCAAAATATTTATATAACGAAAAAATGACCTTTAAGTTGTTTTTATGTTTGTCTTTTCCATTTATTTTTTTATGATATTCCTGCATCATATCGTTGTGTAAATATATACTTTTCTTTTTTATATCGCTAAACGCAAATAAAGTAGACCAAAGTTTATTATACCCACCAAAATCAATGACATAATCATATTCTAAATTCCCAAGCAGTCTTTTTATTTCTGATTTATACATATCCTTTGGGGCTAATTTTTGAATTACTTTTGAATACAATCCTTTTCTGTTGGCAAGATTATGTTTATAATAATCCTTTAAAGACATGTTCCAAGTACCTATATGATAAATTACTCTTATATTTGGATGAAGCTTTCTCATATTAGCAATTTGACTTTCATTTTTCTTTCCAAAATCAATTACAGTTAAATCATATTTTTCGTGGTCAATATACTTAGATAAATTAATGGCTGATATTGTAATACCGTTGTCATAAAAGCCGCCACAATACAATAACAATTTCTTTTTACGATTTGTTGTTTTGTATTTAAGGCTACTATCTTTCCCGCCAAAAACAGTTTCTATTAAACGCTCAGTAGCATGACCATCATCAAGATAATTATATTTTTTTAAAAATGTTTCATATTTGTGCTGAAACACTTTTGTAACTTCAGATATATTTTCAATAGTATTGGATAATTCATTAATATGATGGCATACAGGCCCCGGTAAATCTTCGAAGTTTATATAGAACCCTCTTTCATTCTCATACTCCTTTTGATCATACGCATAAAATATAACAGGCTTTTTAGTAGGTAGAAAATCAAAGAAAATACTGGAGTAATCTGTAATTAAAATATCTACGCAAGCTAAAAGTTCGTTTGTATCAATCCAGTTTGGAACACATATATGCTCAAGTTTTTTTTCTTTTAGATAATTGAAGACAAAATAATGTACTTTTAAAACAATATTATATTCATTTGAAAATTTTTCCCTTAACAATTTGATTTCTTCATATATTTTTTCTGTTTCTAACCTCTGATTAGCTTCACTTACCCCTCTCCAAGTAGGCGCATAAAGTATTGTTTTTTTATCATCGTCTAAATTTAATCTGCTTTTCATTTGTTTTTCATTTGTATTTAAAGTTAAATCAATTCTAGGATATCCGGTTTCTAAAATATAACCATTATAAATCCCTTCAATATCATGAGATTTCAGAAGGATATCTGAGGTGAATTTATTAGGATTCACAAAATAATCAGCATGTATAAAATTTCGTAATATATTGGCATGGCTACTTAAACCTCCGTTTTTAATATCCATACCCATTTTTTTAAATGGTGTCCCGTGCCATGTATTAACATATATTTGATGCTCTCTTTTTTGGAAATAATAAGGAAATGATGTATTGTTTATAAGGTACTTTGCAGTCGCTAAATACTTTGCATATTTAAGCGTGTGAATCTCTACAAATTCAATATTTTTATCACTCAATTCTTTTATACACGGGTTTTCATAACTATCTATCGCCCACACATGTTTGTAATTACGATATTTTTTGTTGTTAATCAATCCTTTATAAATTGCATAAGCATTACCTGTAATGTTTTTCCCGTGATAAGATTCATATAGAATTATGTTATCTTTAACGGATAATTTTTGTAGATACCTGGAATACTTGGCTTTTAATTTAAAATTAGGATCAATTAAGTAATCAATTAGCGGTTTTACGGCTATCTTAAAAATTCTTTTTAATTCTTTATATTGTTTTATCGCTTTCTCTGCTCTTCCCATATAAATCCTCCTAGGTTACAATTAAAGCCTTATTATGGAACATATAGTCGACCTTATAACTTTGTATCCCTTAATGACTGTTCCATAAAATCCATTATTGGCTTTCTCAATTCCTCATGCTGTAAGGCAAATTCTATTGTTGTTTTAACAAAACCTAGCTTCTCACCGACATCATACCTTTTTCCTTGAAAATCATAAGCAAAAACTGATTGAATTTCATTTAAATTTTGGATAGCATCTGTTAATTGAATTTCACCGCCTGCACCAACTTCTTGACTCTCCAAAAAACTAAATATTTCTGGTGTCAAAATATAGCGTCCCATAATTGCTAAATTGGAAGGAGCTGTTCCTTGTTCGGGCTTTTCAATGAAGTTTTTAACTCGATAACGTCTTCCATCTTTTGTGATTGGCTCAATTATGCCATACCTATGTGTTTCATCTTCCGGAACTTGCTGAACTCCTATTATCGGGGATCTAGTATCTTCATGCTCATTAATTAACTGTTGTAAACATGGTACCTCATTTTGTACAATATCATCACCTAACAACACAGCAAATGGTTCATCCCCAATGAACTTACGTGCACACCATATAGCATGACCTAACCCTTTTGGTTCCCGTTGCCGAATGTAATGGATGTTAGCTAAACTTGATGAATAACGAGCTTTTTCCAGCAAGTCATACTTTTCTTTTTCCAACAAATTTTGCTCCAGCTCTGGAGCACTGTCAAAATGATTTTCTATTGCTTGTTTACCTTTTCCAGTAATTATAATTATATCTTCTATACCTGATTCAACAGCTTCCTCAACAATATATTGAATAGTAGGTTTGTCGATTATTGGTAACATTTCTTTAGGCATTGCTTTTGTAGCAGGTAGAAACCTAGTTCCTAATCCTGCGGCTGGAATGATTGCTTTTCTGACTTTATTCACTTATGATCCCCCTATGGTTTCATACAATCTTTATACTGAGTTTATAATTTATTCTTAAATGCTTTATGCTATCAATTATAACATTACCATATATCGGAAAAATATTATCTCTTTTATCGACAATATTATACAACTTTTTCCTTAAAATGTCTTTAGCTCATTCGTACTTATTTATAATACCCTTTATCCGTAGTATAATTAAAGTAGTTTAAACAAATAGTAATTAAATTGTAAAATATTCACATAGCCTTTTGTGTTTTATTATTGTATTATGTAATATAGTGTAGCATATTCCTAGACGGAGGTTTAACAATGAAAAAAGTACTCACATATGGAACTTACGATTTACTTCATACAGGACACATTAATCTTCTGCGCCGTGCGAAAGAATATGGGGATTATTTAGTTGTTGCTATTTCCTCAGATGAGTTTAACGCCATTAAAGGGAAAAAGGCATACTACTCGTTCGAACAACGGAAAGCTATTTTAGAGGCGATTCGCTATGTGGATGAAGTTATTCCTGAGCATAATTGGGAACAAAAAGTAACAGATGTAATAGATAATGAGATTGATGTTTTTGTGATGGGGGATGACTGGAAAGGTGATTTCGACTTTCTTAAGGAACATTGCGAAGTCGTTTATTTGCCAAGGACTGTCGGTATTTCAACTACACAAATTAAAAAAGATTTGAATAACACAAGCCATGGTTAGAGAGGCAGCGATCAGTGTCTATCTATCTATATTTCGTATTTTATTTAATTTCCTCAAGATTCTCCCTCAAAAAAGGAAAACAGTTTTTGTAGCCTCTTTTGGCGGAAACGTTTTGTGTGCCATGGATGAATTGGAAAAGCAAACAGATGAGCAAATTGTTGTTCTCAAAACGGTAAAGTCTGCAATAGATTATGGCTACAATTCAAATAGAATCTTGCTAGACTTTGATTCCAGCAATCTAGTTTCTTTTCTTAAATCAATTTACCATTTAGCTACTGCCCGGTATATAATTGCAGATAATTATTACGGGTTTTTGGCTGTGACCAATTTTAAGTCGAATGTGAAATGTATCCAGTTATGGCATGCTGCTGGTGCGATTAAACAATTTGGATTGAAAGACCTGTCCATTAAAAAACGTCCGGATCGTGCGTATAGACGTTTTAAACAAGTGTATAACCGTTTTGATCATGTGGTTGTTGGTTCAGAAAAGATGGCGGCAATATTCAATGAAGGCTTTGGACTAGCTAAAGAAACATTTTTGCGTACTGGCGTTCCTAGAACAGACTTCTTTTTTAGTGAGTCAAAGATAAAAAATGCACAACAATCATTACGGGATAGCTTTCCAATTGTTGAAAATAAGAAAGTTATTTTATATGCTCCGACATATCGTGATAATGATTTACAGTCGCCGAAATTAATGTTGGATCTCGAAAAAATGTATCGTGAGCTGAAGTATGACTATGTGTTATTTTTGCGACTTCACCCTGCGGTAGATGGGACATTTGAAAATAAATATCCCGGGTTTATATACAATGTGACGAATTATCCAAGCGTTAACAAATTATTAACGATAACAGATATATTGATTACGGATTATTCATCAATACCATTTGAATTTTCGTTATTAAATAAGCCGATGATATTTTACGCTTACGATATTGAGGAGTATTCGAAGGCAAGAGGATTTTGGGAAACTTACGAAGAACTTGTACCGGGACCAATTGCAAAGACAACAGACGCCCTCATCCAAATTATTAAAGAAAATAATTATGATATTGATAAGATAAGTAAATTTGCTGCTGAATGGAATGAATACTCAGTAGGCCGTTCTACTAAAAATTTAATTAAGACAATTTATCGTACGGATCAAAATCAATCAACTTATAAAGTCCGAGTGCAAGTTTAATTGCCTCGGACTTTTTTTGTTTCTTATAATGCTACTCATCACTTCTTTCCTTTCTTCTGAATGGTTTTATAAGAAAATCCAACACCGGCCGCTTCCCACCCATAACAAGCCCGGCGATTTCAGCAAGTATATGAACGAGAATGAGAACAACGCCGGTAATGATTAAGGAAACGGTCAAGGATGCTTCACTGAATAAAATGGCCATGATACCAAATAAGGTGCTGAAAGCATAAATAATGAGGACGGTTTTTCGGTGGCTGTAGCCGGCTTTCAATAATTGATAATGAATATGTTTATTATCGGCACCCATAATTCTCTCTTTATTATATGCTCGGCGAACGATAGCAAATAACGTATCAAAGATCGGAATGGCTAGCACAATCACTGGGATAATAAAGCTGAACAGGGCAATATTTTTAAACAGGCCAAGCATGGACACGACAGCAATCATATAGCCGAGAAAGTTGGAGCCTGTATCGCCCATATATATTTTTGCAGGATAAAAATTATGGTATAAAAATCCAATGTTGGCGCCAATTAACACGATACATAAGTATGCAGCTACGATCTGCATGTCGATGATTGCCATGACGAGCATGCTTGTAAAAGCGATCGTCGTTACACCGGTAGCAAGCCCGTCCAATCCGTCAATCAGATTTATGGCATTCGTAATTCCGACAACCCATAGTAAGGTAATGAGGACGCTGGCAACGCCCAGATCAATCATGCCGATCATTGGCAGTGTGATTCGTTCAATGATGAGTCCCGATGAAATAAGGAACGAAGCGGCAATAAGCTGCCCGGACAACTTGATGACCGGACGAATACTGTAACGATCGTCGAGTGCCCCGGTAAGAAGGATGACAAAGGCACCGAGCACGATTTCCGGCAAATGTTCATGGCGTGGTTGTAAATAAAGCGCACCGAAAAATGCACCTAGGAAAACGGCTACTCCTCCAAGGCGCGGTGTTGTTTTTGTATGTATTTTGCGGAAGTTGGGGAAGTCAACAACGCGTAGTTTGATGGCCAGTTTTTTGATTGGATAAGTGAATAGAAAAGATAACAATAGTGCAATGAAAAATGCGATTACTAAATCAATATAGTTAAACATGGTATTCTCCTTGATCGTGCGGTTTCATACGGGTTTCGGTTTTAATATTTTTTATGCAACTTAATATTCGGTCAGTTGCGTAAACAGAGCAGCAAACTGGGCGAAAGTGAATCCATTTGCCGCTTGGATGAGGCTTAGTCAAATAATAACAGCGGTATGACAGGTGTTTTATGCTATGAACTCTCGGCAGCATATTGTAGGTTGTTCTAAATTATAGCGGATTCGTGTCGAAATATGCAAACAATAGCGGGATTTCGATTGGTTACAGGAGGTCAGTCAAATTAAATTGTGGAACGATTGGGCTGTTGTGAATCGTTCCGGTCTTTTGGCCAACGTCTGTCGGTTATTACCAGAGGCACAAATCCCCCTTCTCAATCATAATAGACTACTAGTCAGCACTGCATTTATACTGTATGATAAAATCAGCTTTTAAAGAGAAAATGGAGGTATGGGGTATGCTAGGACGATTTTGGATCGGGTTGATTCTTATTTTGTTCGGTGTCGGTTTTTTATTACAGCAAGCGGATATGTGGGACTTTTTCAGTGTGTTTTCTACGTGGTGGCCGCTTATTCTAATTGGTGTTGGCATTATTCAATTAACAAATCGAGCGATATCCGGGCTTCTGGCTATAGGGATTGGTGGTTTATTCCTAGTTAACCAGTGGGTAGACGTTAATTTGCTCGCCTATTTATGGCCGCTCATTTTGATTCTTGTTGGTTTGGTATTTATTTTTTCGCGAAATAGCCATGTTAAAAATTCGCTTCATTCAGACCGGTCTATTCAATCTTTATCCCTATTTTCCGGAACAGAAATAAAAAGTCAATCACAACAGTTTGAAGGTGGGAATGTTACTGCTATATTTGGCGGTGCGGAAATCGATCTGCGAGATACAGCTATCTCAAGCTCAGGTGCTGCCCTGGATTTAACAGCTTTATTTGGCGGAATCGAGATTAGGGTTCCCGAAAATGTGCGCATTGAAGTTACTGGCATGCCCATCTTTGGTGGTTGGGAAAACAAAACGAGACAGACGGTTGATAAGGACGATAATCTTCCGCTGCTTCGGATTAAATGTGTCGCGGCTTTTGGTGGCGTCGAGATTAGAAATTAACACTTAATTATTCATAAGTGTTGATTTCCTATAACAAACTATATTCGATCCGCGTCCTCATTCGCACATGAGACTTATATGTGTCCAGCTTGTTTAGTTGCACGATTTAGCTGCTTCCATGGCTGTCTTTGTTTTCTCACATCCATGGAAGTGGACTCTTTCTAACCCTCATCGATAGTTCAATTCCCTTTTAAGACGACATTTACTTCTTAAGTATGTTTCACTTCTAGCGAGACGCTTGGGGGAAGTAGTAATCGTCTTTTTCTAAATTAATCCTTCCCAATTCCATTCATTATAAATGAAACGGTCCGTTTGATTTCAACTTCCTCATCCCAATCTATCGTTGGTTGTAGGATAAAACGACTAATGGTCAGTCCGAGAATGGTCGGTACAATCATGCGAACGATGCTTTCATTTGGTATATTCATCAGCTGGCCCTTTGCTTTAAAATGATCGATGGTTTTATTTAATGCAGGATAAACTTTTTCCGTAAATACTTTTTTTAAGGCTTCTTGGATTTCCGGGTGGAAGGCGAGCTCCTGTAACAGAATTTTTAATAACGGAATATTTGCTTCGGCAAATGCAAAGCGATTTTTTATAAAATGATATAAAACGTCATCAAATCGGTCATAAGTTTGTTGAAAAACTTCTTCGACAAATTGGTCGGCATAAAAAGGGGCGGAAAATTTAGTTAACCCTGGAATGACGATGGAAACGAGCAAGTCTTTTTTTGTTTTGTAGTGGCGGAAAATCGTTCCTTCTGCTACACCTGCTCGTTTTGCAATTTCACTTGTTGATGTTGCATGATAGCCCTTTTCGGCGATCAATTCGATTGCAGCCTCCACAATTTTTATTTGTTTTGGCGTCATATTTTCTGATTGCTCCATCGTTTCCAGCATATGTTTTAGTATGGAATCATCGGTTGCCATTTATATTTCCTCCTGTAAGTTAGTTACTCTTCAGCATGTGGCTGTGCAACTTTTATTATTTAGACCGCTTCAAGTAGTTAGTAATAGCCCCTATAATGGTCGATGTCGTTTTAACGCGATGATATTCAGTAAAATAAACAGGAATGAAAACCCCATTAACACGGCGATATCCAACATAACATAAGATAAATCTTGTCCGCGAATCATAATTTCTTTAAGTGCGTTTGCTCCGTATGTCAGTGGCATTACTTTTCCGATGGCATTAATCCATGCTATTGACTCGACATGGAACAAGCCGGCGAAAAATACTTGCGGGATAATTACTACCGGGATAAATTGAATCATTTGAAATTCGTTTTTTGAAAAAGCTGATAGCAGTGTTCCAAGGCTTAATGCAGTTATTGCCAATAAAAATGTGATGACGAGCACCGCAATAAATGACCCGCTCATGTAAAGGTCGAGAACATAGATCGAGAACCCCGCAATTATGATTGATTGTATAATAATGAATATGCCGAATCCACTTAAATAGCCGACAACAATTTCCCACCGCTTTAAAGGTGTTGCGAGCAGTCGTTCCAACGTCCCCTGTGTACGTTCGCGTAAGAAGGAAACGCCGCCAATTAAAAATACGAAAAAGAATACAAAATAACCTATAAGAACCGGCCCTGTCTGATCAAATAAGTTAAGATCGGATGATCCGTGGAAAAAATCGATGTCTCGACTGAATGGGCTTGGGTTCATTTGATCTGCTGCTCCGTTCATTACTTTTTGAACAGCTGATGTCGCTGTTGGGTCGCTTCCTTCCATCATAATATTCAAAGTCGAATTATCTACCATTACATGGGCATCGACAGTGCCGTTTTTTAATGCGTTTTCCGCTTCATTTTTCGTTAATGTTTTAATTGATGAGTCTTGATTTTCCAACGCCGTCTCCAGTTGATTTGGTACGTCCGTAACTGCAATGACAGGCTCATAAGGATCTAAATCCAACACAAGCCAGAGCAAGGTCATAACTAGCAATGGGGCAATCATCATTAGTGCAATGCTCCGCTTATCTCTAATAAATTGCTGAACAATTCGTTTAATAATTGCGCGTATACGCATGATTACCACCTCCAAAGTTAAATATTAATGTATTGTGATTGGTACGTTTCTGGTAGTGAGTAGTTGTTTTATCATGGCGCTTTGTTCATCGAAATACCATTTTGCCGATTATCATTTTAAACAGAGTAGCTGGCGCTTCCAAAGTATAAAAATGCCTCTTCCAAGGTTTTCGTGTTGCTCCGCTCTTTTAATTCTGTTGGACTTCCTTCTGCGGTTACATACCCATCCCGCAATAATGACAGTCGATCACATTTTGCTGCTTCATCCATGACATGTGTTGTTATTAATATGGTCGTCCCCTGCTTTTGAAGCTCCTTCAATTCCTCCCATATCGAGGCGCGCAAAACTGGATCTATTCCAACGGTAGGTTCATCAAGAACGAGCAGCTGCGGTTCATGTAACAGAGCAATAGCGAGGGACATGCGGCGCTTCATCCCACCAGAATAGTGTTCTACTTTTTTATCCAAATGTTCGGTTAGACCAACGATATTAGCTACTGCATGAATACGTTCTTTCTGTTTTGTCTTTCGTATTTTATAAATGTTGGCAAAAAAACTTAAATTTTCCCGACCGGTAAGTTCGCTGTATAGTGCATCTGATTGTGCCATGTAGCCAACGTTTTGCATTACGTTTAGTGATGGAATTTTTTCGTCATTAATACGTACCGTTCCAGCAGTTGCACCTAAAAGCCCAATAATAATTTTTACGAGTGTCGTTTTCCCTGAACCCGATGGACCAAGCAGCCCAAAAAGTTCTCCTTTAGAAACGGATAGATTGATTTCTTTTAAAACTGATTCCGTCTTAAAACTTTTTTGAATATTTCCGAGTGTAATAAATGACATGTTTACCCTCCTTGTTATTGAAGTTTTATTTTAATGAGTGATTACTCACTTTTTATTTTATATGATTCTTCCTATATTGTAAATAGTTCCATTTTATTTTTATTCATTTATGAAAAAGGTTTTTTTGGCATTGCACTGTCGTTCGTTCGGGTCCTGCCTACTGTCAACTCGCCCCCTATTTGCAACGAGGTCTATTTTATGGCATACTAGTTCTGTAATGCATTACATGTTCAAAAGACGTTTTGAGCATTTGGCTTATCGCCAAGTACAATTTTATAGCTTTTATGTGGGGGAGCTGGTTATGCTGGCTGAGATTGCATCCTTAAGATGCTAACCCTTTGAACCTGATCTGGTTGGTACCAGCGGAGGGAACATTTCATATGTATCTTAATGTGAATAACCGATGCGCTAAAGGCCGAACCTTTGGCGCATTTTTATTTTGTTCGGGAAAATATAATTCCATGACTTCTTCAATCCATTGATCAGTGTTCGGGTTAATATACGACTCACTTTGCCAAATTAAACATGACAATCAGCTAAAACTCTAGTGATCTATCATCGTTGTTTTTGTAGCAGGTGTTTGCATATTGGGCCATATCCGCAGCTTTTATACGGATTAGTTAGGTTGAGCTCAATGGCAGGTCTCATTGCTGGCAGATGAAGGAACAACTCCACATAAACGTGTAAACAGGTTGAAACATCATAAGGAGGAATACAGTTGAAAAAAGTTTATTCGTTTTTATTTATTTTTGTACTTGTATTGATGGCGGCGTGCGGGGATGATAATGAGAACACAAATGAATCGTCCGAAGACAATGCCGATAACGCTGAGCTAACACCGGTGAAATTTGCACTGGACTGGACACCGAATACGAACCATACGGGAATTTATGTTGCCAAAGAAAAAGGATATTTTGAGGAACAAGGATTGGATGTAGAGATTTTACTACCCGGAGAAGTAGGAGTTAATCAGCTGCTTGCTGCAGGGAAAGCGGATTTTGGGGTTAGCTACCAAGAAGGTTTAACGCAAGCACGTTCGGAGGGGTTGCCGATTGTTTCAGTTGCAGCAGTGATACAACATAATACTGCAGGCTATGCTTCACCAGTAGAAAAAGATATTACCGAGCCAAAAGATTTCGAAGGGAAAAAATTTGGTGCATACGGCTCTGATTTGGAAAAAGCGATGATGACAACATTGATGAATAATGATGGTGCAGATGTAGAAGAAGTTGACTTTATTACGACCGGTGATTCCGACTTTTTCGTCGCTGTAGAAAGGGACGTTGATTTCTCACTCGTTTATTACGGCTGGACTGGAATTGAAGCAGAGCTTAGAGGTGTAGATTTGAATATGGTTTATCTTGCCGATTATTCCGATAAGCTTGATTTCTATACGCCAATTCTAGCAACGAGCGAGGATATGATTGACGCAGACCCGGAAACAGTAAAAGCTTTTACTGCGGCTGCGGTGAAAGGATATGAATTTGCGATTGAAAACCCGGAAGAAGCTGCGCAAGTTTTAATTGATGCTGAGCCTGATTTGGATCCAGAATTAGTTAAAAGAAGTCAAGAATGGCTGTCACCTCGATACCAGGATGATGCGGAGCGTTTCGGTATTCAGGAACAGGAAAGATGGCAAAAGTTTGCTGACTTTCTACTAGACAATGAAATTATTGATGAAGCAGTAGATGTAGACAAAGCATTTACGAATGAATTTTTACCTGAAGATTAAACTGTTAAAGTCAGGTGAAATAAAAAATAATTTTTATTATAAGCTTGAATTGTGAAACGGGTTTTATAACGATTGTATAAATTGGATAGCGTGCTTGGCGGGTCATAAGAAAAGCGCAAGCGCCCTGCCTAGAAACGTAGCGACTGGACTGAAGCAACTAAGATAAAGGAATCACGATGAGCACCGCGAATCGATGATGACTTTCACCCGAGGGCATAAGGGCGACTAAGCCTCTGTCTAAAGCCAATCGGCAAGTCTTCTTTATCGCAAGGCGCTGCAGGAAGTCGCCTAGTTTCTGGGCGCTTAAGCTAGACAGCTATACACAATGTTATATACATTCTAATCTTATAAAGAAAAGCACGCTTGTCTCTTCATATATAAAGGTGGTGGTTAAATGGCTAATGCGTTGTTAAGCATTCAAATTATTCCTAAAGTAAACAATGAAGACGTCTATTCATTTGTTGATGAAGCAATTGCAGTAATAGACTCGGCAAATGTGACATTTGAGGTACATCCAATGGAAACGACGATGGAAGGTGAATTATCAGAGCTGTTGAAAATCGTCCAACAAATGAATGAAAAAATGGCAGAACTCGGTGCACCGGGGGTTATTTCACAAGTGAAAATTGCATATCAACCAGAGGGGATCTCGATGAATAAACTAACGGAGAAATATCAATGAAGAAAAGCATCTTCGTAAAAAGTTGGCGGCCGATTATTGCAATTATCCTTTTTATTGGATTATGGGAAGTAGCTACGCGTATTTTTTCTATTGAAGATTGGCTGCTTCCCGCCCCTTCTGATATTGTGCGGGAGGCTAAAGACGTTGTCCCAACATTCATGCCACATTTGACTTCCACCATTCAATTGTCTATTTCAGGTTTTTTGATTGGAACGACGGTTGGACTTGGTGTTGCAACGATCTTGCATTTATTGCCGCGTGTGCGGGAAACGTTTTTTCCGTTTATCATTTTATCACAAAACATGCCGATCATCGTGCTGGCACCATTGCTTGTCATATGGTTTGGCTTTAATGCTTTGCCGAAGCTGATAATTATTACGCTCGCATGTTTTTTCCCGATTGCCGTTTCAGCGTTGAGCGGGTTTACGCAAACAAGCCGTGAGTTGGTTCATTACATGAAAATGATGGGGGCGAGTAAGAGACAGTTATTTTGGAAGTTGGAACTTCCACATGCGATTCCTTCCGTATTTTCCGGCTTAAAAATTGCGGGAACGTATAGCGTCATGGCGGCGGTTGTATCCGAATGGCTTGGCGCGCAGAAAGGGATCGGCGTCTTTATGACTTTGGCTGCTTCATCCTACCGTACCCCGCGTGTGTTTGTTGCAATCATTGTTGCGATGGCATTGAGCTTATCCTTTTTCGGTCTGATTTTATTGCTGGAAAAGTTTTTCATTCGGTGGCAGCGGAAAGGAGATGATGCATAATGCTGGAGTTGCGTCAGGTGAGTAAATCTTTTGGCGACAAGCATGTGTTGAAGGAAATTTCCATGCAAGTGGAGGATGGTGAACTTGTCTCATTAATTGGTCCATCCGGGAGTGGTAAAAGTACATTGTTCAGCCTTGTCGGAGGATTGCTCACTCCCGATAGTGGTGATATTTATTTAAATGAGGAGCAAATTACAAACAAAAGCGGATTTATTAGCTATATGCCGCAGCAAGCTTCCCTTTTTCCATGGCGGACGATTCTAGATAATGTGTTGCTTGGCCAAGAGCTGCAAGGAGAAAAAGATGCCGAGCGTGCAATTGCGATGTTGGAGAAGGCTGGGCTTGGAGATGTTGTTCATGCCTATCCCCATGAGCTTTCCGGCGGCATGATGCAACGTGCTGCTTTTATTCGTGCGTTGCTAAGTCCGCAATCAATTATGTGTCTCGATGAACCGTTTTCTGCGCTCGATGAATTTACGCGACTGGACATGCAAAAATGGTTGTTATCTATTTGGGAAGAGCATGATCAGTCAATTTTGTTTATTACCCACAGTATAGATGAAGCATTGTTTTTATCGGATAAAATTGTTATTTTGTCTGCAAATCCGGCAGAAGTGAAGGAAGTTGTAAATGTTCCATTTGCCCGACCGAGGGATGAAGAAATTTTATTAACATCGGAATTTTTACAATGGAAAAAGGATATTATTAAAATAATCCAAGGCGATATGCATTAGTGCATTGCCTTGGATTTTTAATGTAGATGGGTGGGTGTTTAGCGTAATTTTATTTCGGTGTTAATTAGGCTATCGGCTTAAAATGATTATACTAAGGTGAAGTGCCCTGCCACCGCTTTAAGGAGTATATTGGTGCGTCGGTTACACACGTTTTTCTCATGGTGATGTCCTCTAACCCTGACGCGCGATCCCCTTTTTCAATTTAAATAACTCCCTTATTATCCATTTTAAAAAGCTGTTGCACCATTGGCGACAACAACTTTTTTGATTATTCTTCAGACAAGTACATTATTGTGTTCAATAAAACTTGGGTCCCTTTGCCACAGTCTTCTTTGCTGCTCCATTCAGTTGGGTGGTGGTTTTTTCCGTCTTTCGAACGGACAAATACTATACCGAAATTTGTTATTTTACCGAGTACAAGTGCGTCGTGTCCGGCACCGCACTTCATTTTATGTGCCGGCAAAGAAGCGTCCCAGCAGGCCTTTTCCATTTGTTTAATTACCTCAGGAGAGCAGGCGACAGGCCCTATGTCCAACTTAATATCCGTTTGCAGTTCAACATTTCTTTGTTTGGCGATCATTCGCAGTCTTTGGATTATTTCTTTTTTCATTTGTTGACGAATTGCTTTATCGGTATGCCGGAAGTCTATTGTAAATTCAACGGCTTCGGGAATGACGTTTGTTTCGCCCGGTTTGAAATTCATTTTTCCGACAGTGGCTACTCCTTCCCATTTGACTGCAATTTTTTCAATGAGAGGAAGTGCGACGGCCATAGCAAGCGATGGATCCTTCCTCAAAGACATTGGGGTTGTGCCTGCGTGATTAGCTTCACCGATAAAAGAAACGTTCATTAGTGCAGGGCCTCGTACGTCTGTAACAATGCCGATTGATAAGTCCTCCATTTCTAAAATTTTGCCTTGTTCAATATGAAGTTCGACATATGCTTTTATTTCTTTTGGATGTCGAATTGCATTCCTATATTCCTTCGCATTTAATCCGGCGTGGGCAAATGCTTCGGCATAGGTAACTCCATTTACATCCGTCATCTGAAAATGCTCCTCGTTCAAATCACCGATCATTCCTTTGCTTCCGATAAAACCAGAGCCAAATCTAGCTCCTTCCTCGTCGGTGAAAGAAATAATTTCTAGAGGGTGAACGAGCGTTACTCCTGATTCATTGATCGTGCGTGCGACTTCAATTCCTGCAAGAACACCAAGTGCTCCATCGAACATGCCTCCTTGAATGACGGTATCAATATGTGAACCGGTAATGACGGCCGGCCTTGTATTATCTGTACCGGATAATCTTCCAATAATATTTCCTACAGCATCGATGCGCACATGAAGTCCCGCTTCCTTCATTAACAGCATAATGTACTTCCTTGCTTCCATATCCGCTTCGCTGAAAGATAGTCTTGTTATACCGGTACGATCATCATTGCCAATTTCCGATAGCTCAAGAATCGATGCCCATAGCCGGTCTCTATTAATTTCATAATTCTTTTGCATCGATTCACCTCCTGCAACTTCCTATACTTGACGTATCATCATTTGTTTCACAACCTATATAAGAAAAGCGCAAGCGCCCCGCTTAGAAACGTAGCGACTGGACCGAAGCAACTGAGATAAAGAAATCACGATGAGCACCGCGAATCGATGATGACTTATCGTAAGGCGCTGTGGGAAGTCGCCTAGTTTCTGGGCGCTGAAGCTAGACAGATATGCGACAAATTTTATACATTCTTATCTTTTAAAAAAAGAAGTCTCCTATATTGATAAATTATGCTTTTCCTCGCACTTTAGGCGATTAATTACAGTGGAAAGGAAAACAACTGCATTCATTCAAGCACTTACATAAATAAACTTGGAACCCAGAGTGTTAAGGACGGAATGTATGTCACTAACAAGACAACAACTGCTCCGACAAAGAAAAATGGTAGTACATCTTTGATTGTTTCTTCCATATCAATTTTCGCGAGGTGAATCGATATGTACAATGTCGATCCAACTGGCGGTGTAAACAATCCAAGCGCCAACGTACAAAGCATAACAATCGCAAAATGTATTGGATCCATGCCGATCGTTTGGGCGATCGGAAAGAAGATGGGGATGAAAATAAATAAATTCGGAACGAGCTCAATAACCATCCCGGCAAGTAACATGACGACTACAAGCAACAAGATGAGCCCCCAATCAGCAACACCAAGTCCTAATAATAATTCCCCGAGCATTTTTGGAATTCCCTCCGAAATAAGTACCCACGTAAAGATCGTGGAAGTACTCACAATAAACATAACAATCGCCGTACCGTACACTGCTTCGACGAGGGAATCAACAATCTTTTTGAAATTCAATGTACGATACACAACTGTACCGACTAGAAATGCATATACGGCTGCAAGCGCTGCTGCTTCAGTAGCTGTTGCAATCCCAAATACAATGACATAAATTAAGACAACCGGAAGGATCAATGCCCAAATCGCTTTTCGAAAGCTGACGACAAACTCGGAAAATGTTGCACGTTTTTCTTTCGGATAGTCTCTTTTTACGGAAATAAAAATCGTCAAAAATAAAAATGCGACACCGATCATAACACCTGGTATAACACCGGCTAGGAACATTTCCGCTACCGATAAATTAGCAAGCCAAGCGATGATGATCATTGTGCTGCTTGGCGGGATAATAATTCCTACAACCGAGCTGGATGCATTAATTGCGGCTGCGAAAGGAGATGAATACCCTTTTTTCTTCATTTCTGGAATTAATACACTTCCAACAGAAGCTGCATCAGCAACAGATGAACCGGACACACCGGCCATTCCCATACTCGTTACAACGGAGACACAACCAAGTCCACCCGGTAATTGACGAGCCATTGTATCTGCCAGGCTAATGATTCGTTGAGCAATACCTCCATGGACCATTAAACTACCTGTCAAAATAAAAAACGGGATCGCTAAAAAAGCAAAAGATTGCGAGTTAGAGAAAAATTGCTGTGCTACCATGGATAGCGGAATCCCTTCTACCATCATATACATTAATGCGGATGCCCCCATTGCAAATGCGATAGGCACACCGAAAAACATCAAGCCAAAGAAAGCTAAAATCATTACCCAAATCATGTTATTATTCCTCCTCTAACGCAAGGTCTTTTTTTACGATCATCAAATACAATTGATATACAATAACGAGGGTAATACCGATAAATGCTGCGGTAATGGAATAATGCAACCATGCTTTGGATATTTGCAAAACAGGGAGACGCTGTGATGCGGAAATGTTAAATAATTGTACACTCGATATAATCATATATACAGAAAAATAAAGCATAATTAATTTCGTAATAAATATCGATACAACTTGCATTTTTTTCGGCAAGAAGTTTCTGAAGTAGCTAACTGCAAAGTGTCCATTATCCTTCGTTACAATAATTGCAGCCAAAAAAGCCATCCAAGGGAATACGATTGCAGCCAGTTCACTCGTTTGTTTAACCGGCGTATTTAAAAAGTAACGACTAATAACTTCAAAAGAGACGATCATTGTTAATAAAGCCATCAATATATTCGTTATTATACGTACAATAGATATAAACTTATCGATCATGTGTAACCCTCCCTCTTCTAATTCCTTCATTTAAAAGAAATAGAGACGGCTTGCTCCGCCTCTATTTCTTATTTTCTTATTTCGGTACCGGTTCTGTTGATGGGCAACCGACTATTCAACTCAATACGATCATTCATTATTTGCGCGATATTCTTCCAAGAATTCTAGTAGTTCATCTACCGCTTCCGGACTTGTCTGCTCTCTAGCGATATCGTAAACAGGATCCATTTTATCTCGAAAAGGTTGTGGATCCGGGTTGGTGATTTCAACAAATTCATCTTCCAGAAGTTCATCCATTTCTAGACTTTCTTCAATCGTATATTCACGGGATGCTGCTTCCGCTTCTTCACCTGCTTTTAATACGAGCTCTTGTGTTTCTTCATCTAATTCATTAAACATATCGAGGTTCATAATGAACTTTGACGTGTAGAAAGCGATATTTACATTCGCTAAATAATCCTGCACTTCATGGAACTTCGTTTGGTATATCGCATCTTTTGGGTTAAACTGGCCATCGACTACCCCTTGAGAAAGTGCTAAGTATAGCTCGGAATACGGAAGCTGAGATACTTGACTACCCAATGCTTCAAAGGTTTCCATTAATATAACGTCATTCGGTGCACGCATGGAAATATCCTTTAGATCTTCCGGCTTGTTAATTGGTCGAACATTGTTCGTAATTTGAGCAAATCCTCCCAAATCAGTTGTACCAATTACTTTAAAGCCGTGATCTTCCCCCATGTCAGCCCACTTTTGACCAAGTTCTCCGTCCAATATAGCGTATGCTTCGTCAAAATCATTTACTAAAAATGGCAAGCCCATTAAACCGTATTCCGGAATCGTATTTGCTACAAGGCTTGACCCAACAATTTGCATTTCAAGTGCTCCGGCCTGAATCGATTCAAGCATTTCCTGTTCGTTTCCTAATGATTCCCCCGGGAAAATTTCAACAGTAATGTTACCGTCGGACTCAGCTTCAACTACTTCTTTAAACTTTTTCGCTGCGACATCTTTAACAGAGCCTTCAACGGTGTTAAAACCGATTCTCCATTCATGGGTTTCTCCACTACTGTCACTGCTACCTTCATTAGCATTATCGTTCCCACCGCAAGCTGTAGCAAAAGCTAGGACAAATGCGGTTATCCCAAATAAAAACACCAGTCGCTTCTTCATTTATAAGTCCTCCATATTTTATAATAATTACGCTTACATTTGATCATTCGTTTATCATACAGCTACTCTTCTGTAGAACCTCCCCCGAATATTGATTAATTAACAGTATAAGCAATTATACGACTTATTTCGATGTGTAAACATACAAACTTTTTAAATAAATATTGAATAAATTACAAAAATAAATCATATGTTCATCCACGAACTCTTTGTTCCTAATATATCCATAATGTTCCAGGCGAATTTCAATTGTAACAAATCATCTTTTGGGGATAATCCTAAGATTTCTTCGATTCGTTTTAACCGATAGTGCAGTGTATTTGTATGTAAATGCAAGGTCCTTGCTGTTTCTTTCAGGTTTTGATTCGTGTTCAAATATATATCCAATGTTTTAATTAGTTCTTCCCGATTCTGATGTTCATAATTGAAAAGGGGATGCAGTTGATCCATGACAAATTGCTGCAATTCTTCTTGGGAGGTATTCATAATAATACGTGACAGACCAATTTCCTTATAAGTCATCATTTGACCTGGTAATTTTCTTTCATGTAAGACGTCCATACATTTATTCGTATCTTGAAAAGATTGCTGCATTTCTCCCCATGATGTTGACAACCTGCCAATCGCAAAAGAGCATGAAAAATCGGGAAACTCTCTTTCGATTTGTTGTTGAATCGCTTTTACGAGCTCTAAAGACCGTTCCACAGCAATTTCACTTGTTATATTTTTATTCCAGCCGACGAGGGCTTTCAATCCATGCATCCGGTTAAACGTAATATTGCTGTCGTTTGCTTGAAGAATAATCTTTTCAATTCTTCTTTGTAGCCGCTTTATTTGGTGGTTATCAAAATAGAAATTATTGTCGATCGATTGATCCAGTTCTATGCCAATGAAATTATAATAAAATCGATCGGAAATACCTAAGTAACTTCCCTGCTTTTCAATGAGTTCCACATCCAGATTAGTTTCAATATCATCCAAAAATTCTCCTCTAATTCGCTGCTCGGTTTCATAAATGGATTCTCGTTTCAGCAATTCGATGGCAATAACAGTAGACGATTGTTCAACCGTCGTTTTTTCCAGTTCTTTAATTGCTTTATTTTTTTCAACAATGACCAAATACCCGCGTACTTGATTGGCTACGATAATTGGATATAAATACAACGGATGGGTTACAGGATAGATGTCTGCCTTCTTAATATGAACCGATTGTTTCGTTTGTTCTATTCTTTTAAACTCATTTAAAAAGGAGGGCATTTCTTGCACAAAGCCTAAATCATCCTCAATGACAGATGCCGCTAGCAAATTTACATGCTCATCGTAAATCACGATAGGATTATTCACGACGTCTGCAATGACATTGGCCATTTCGGAAATCTGTTTTTGTTGCAAAATAATTTCCATTAATTTCGAATGAATATTTGATGCTGATTCAAGCAATTGATTTTTTTGATGAATAGAATCGTTTAATTGTCGGAGTTCCTGAACTTGACCTTCGATTTCCTGAAATAACTGTGCCCGCTGAATAGCAAGTGATGCCTGATTGCATATAGCTACAAGCAATTCAAGATCATCCTGGCTGAAATTCGCATTAATGAAATAGTTATTGATTACAATAACGCCAAGACATTTCCCTTCAATAATAAATGGGGCACCCATCGTGTCTCTTGGCAGTGCCCTTGCTCCGCTCGAATCCTTAGGAACCGCCAAATCGAAGTAATAACGATTTTTCGCTTCCATCGTTTTCATCGCATTTAACACATTTTCCGTGTTTTTGTAAATTGTTGCTTCGCCTGTGGAATAAGTTATCCCTGTCAATGATTCGTTAGGTTTAAACCGGATATGTTTAATGTAATTCCAGTTATATCCTCCTGTTACCATTGGAACTAGTACGTTTTCCGCTTTATCAAAGAAATAAATACTTCCCGCATCAGCCGCTTCAATAACTTCCAGCGTGTTGCTTAAAATTTGTTTCAGCACGTCTTTCAATCGAAGTGGGGAGGCTAATGTCTTCGCCGTGTACAGTAGAAGATTGCGAGATTTGAGCTGATAATCCGCCTTTCGAATGAAGCCGACAAATTCCCAATGCTGCGACACTATTTTTTCCCACCGAAGCTTGTCGGCTGGCATAAATATTTTGGCAAACTGAAGAATAACGGTCGTGCTTTGTTCTACTTCAACGCTAACTATCGTCATTTCTTCTTTTTTATATTCTATTTCGTTTATATCCGGCATTAAATTATATGTATCCTGATTATGGGCAATATCAATGTCAATAAGAGGGTGATCCAATAATTCCGCTAAATTCGTAATCGATTCGGAAAAAGTTTTATATACTTGTAACATTTGTTGTTAATCATCCTTTATTATTAGGTGAAATAGGTACTCCTGACATTTAACACTTGCGTTTTATTGCACACATATCAGAGTTTAAAACGCTATGTCTATCAACATGTGATGACTTTTTTATTTTATCAAAATCTTTGGATTATATATAGATTTTTGTCTACCTTTGTTTTGGTATGGGGAAATATGGAGTATGACAAGTGTGGCTCTGGCTTTAAGTAGCTCGAGCATGCACTTTTTTTGTGATTGTTTGGTTATATGGTTGTGGTGTGGGGTGACGTTTTTTTGCTTTAATATTTACGATAAACAGTTGCGGTAAAATATAGCACGACGGGAATATGAAGTATATATAATTGCTATTAATCTTAGAAATAATCCCTTCAATATCCATTCCCATCGCACAATACATTTTTATGCTGTATTAAACAATTTCACCGCCAATCTCTGGTTCCGGATCAGGAGTTGCTGCATTAACCATGAGAACAATAGCAGCTACAACGTGCATAATCCAACCTAAGATTGGAATCCAGGCAATACAGGAAGTAACAATCCCAACGATACTGCCTGCTGATGGACCACCATCGTTTTTCGTCATTACGAGCGTAACAATATGCAAAATTAACATGACTAAAAGCGGTGTCCAGTAAAGACCCACAACGAAAGCTCCCCCAACAATTGGAATAGCAAGCAATGCTTCAGCGCCACCGGAAACCCATTTTAATATACGTGATATAGACATCTTTTCACCTCTTTTTCTAAACGATTGTATTTTTGGAAAAATAAAAAAGCCGTCTTTATCTTACCACTCGCTTTTGTTTTTGTCGACGTAATTTAATAATTAACTGAAAGAAGACTTTTCTACGGTTCTTTAAAGAAAAGCGCAAGCGCCCTGGTCAGCCCCGACAAGCTTAAGCAAGAAATCGTAGTGGCGATTTTTGCCACGAAGAGTTATTGCTTAAGACCTCGAGGGGATGGGCGCTTAAGCTAGACAGCTATGCGCAAAAATTTATACTATCTGACCCTTTAAAAATAACTTTCAGCCGCACTCGGGACTGTCTACTGAAGACTATTCCCCACAGCTAACCGCATTCGCCTCTATTTAAGCGAATGCGGCGCAGGATGGAAAGTTTACCAAGCTTCTAAAATTTTGCCTTTCCCATTTCTTATGCTTGTTTTTCTTTTTTCTTCCGTCGGGTAAGTTTACCAGTTAAATCATCAAAAAATGTGTAGACGACCGGAATGAGTAATAATGTAAATATACTTGAAATTCCTAGCCCGAATATAATGGTTACGGCAAGTGGTTGTTGCATTTCCGCGCCTTCACCAAGTGCCAAACCAAGTGGGATCATCGCCAATATGGTTGTTAGCGTGGTCATCAAAATCGGGCGCAGTCGGGTTCGTCCTGCTTCAATAATCGCTTCATACCGATCCATTCCCCGATCGCGCAATATGTTAATGTAGTCCACTAATACAATCGAATTGTTGACGACAATTCCGGCCAGCATAATAATTCCAATAAAGGCCGGGATACTGAGTGGCAGTCCGGTTATGAACAAACCGCCAAAGACTCCGACAACGGTAGCTGGCATGGAAAACATGATGATAAACGGGAATAGGAAGTTTTCAAATTGAATTGCCATAACGGCATAGACTAAGAAGATTGAGAAGACGAGTGCCAAAGCTAGATCAGAAAATGATTTAGCCATGTCTTCTGCTTGCCCTCCGATATCGTGACTATAACCTTCTGGGAAATTCATATTGTTTAATGCAGCTTCCACATCGTTTGAAACACTTCCGAGATCACGGTCCTTTATTTCACTCGTGACATTCATTTGTGCTTGTTGATTTTGCCGTGTTAATGTCTCCGGCCCCTGGACTTCCTTAAATGCAGCAATTTCTTCCAGTGGAATGAGCGCTCCGGACGGTATTTGTATTTTCATATTTTCCAGATCATTTATTTCTGTACGTTTCTCTTCCGGATAGAGGAGTGTGACATCTATTTCATGCCCTTCCTCCCGGTATAGCGTAGCGACCTGACCGGTAAATTGCATTTGAATCTGAGCTGTCACTTGCTCCTTCGTTGTTCCATATATGGCAGCTTTTTCTTCATCCACTTCAATCCCCAATTGCGGGACGCCTTCTGCGGCTCCAGATTCCGCATTGTATACGCCATCGATTCCATCAATTTCGTTGACGACTTGATCAGCTAGGTCACGCAAAACATCGTGCTCTGGTCCATTTAATTGAATTTGGATCGGATCACCTGTTCCAACTCCGGCATCCATCTCACTTACGATAATTTCCGCACCAGGGATTGTTTGAAGCTCTTTATCAACCTTTTGTTCAAAATCTGTTGTTGACATATCACGATCCGCGGATGGAACGAGCTGAATCGTATAGGTGGCGCTGTTAGCACCAGAGCCCGCTCCTCCAAATCCACTGCTGCCAACACTGACGAAGTTCGTTTCCATGACTGATTCGTAATTAACCAACTTCTCATTAATTTGTTCGACTACTTCTTCTGTATTTTTAAGTGAAGTCCCCGCTTTTGTTTCCACGCGGATCTCCAATTGCCCTTGGTCGGATGCTGGGATAAACTCGGCTCCGATAAGCGGGGTTAGTGCTAAGCTACCCGCAATGGCCACAAACGTTCCAAGTACGGTCGTTTTGCGGAATTTCAGTACCTTTTTCAACACACGCGCATAACCGTTTTTCACTCTTTCCAATAAACGATCAAACCAATTCCTTCTTCCGCTGTCTTCCATCGCCTTTGATAACAATTTCGATGACAGCATTGGAACTAGCGTTACAGCCACAACTAGAGATGCGATTAATGAAAATGATACAGCCAACGCAAGCGGTGTAAACATATCCGACGCGATTCCTTCAACATAAATAATCGGAAGGAATACGACAAGTGTTGTCGTTGTCGATGCTATAACCGCCGGGGTGAGTTCTGTTGCCCCTTTAATGGCGGAATCTACGAGAGAATGGCCTCTTTGCCGGTAGGAATAAATATTTTCCAAAATCACAATCGAACTGTCAACCATCATTCCAAGTCCGAGTGCAAGCCCCCCAAGTGTTAAAATGTTCAACGTTTCGCCTGTAAAGTACATTAATGAAAACGTTGAAATAATGGCTATTGGAATTGATAAACCAATAACAACCGTTGCACGGACGCTTTTTAAAAATAATAGTAAAACGAATATGGAAATAGCTCCACCGATTAAAATATTCTTAACGACGGAATCAATCGACATTTGAATAAATTCGGATGTGTCAATGACGACGTCCAAATTCACATCCTGTGGCAGCCGCTCTTGAATATCTTCCATACTGCTTGATATATTCCCGGCTACATCCACCGTGTTTGCATCGGTTTTTTTCATAATTGATAGCACGAGAGAAGGTTTTCCATTTACTAATGTCGCCGATGAGGATTTTTTGAACGTGTCCTTCACTTCAGCGATATCCTCGATATGTACAGCCGCACCTTGCTCGGATTGAACAATCGTTTGTTTAATGTCTTCAATTGATGTAAATTCGCCAATTACCCGCAACTGCAGATCCTGACTTCCTTTTTCAATTTTTCCAACTGAAGAAGACTGATTGGTTGCGTTTAATGCTTGGGTAATGGTTTGGGTTGTGACACCGTATTGCTGTAATTTCGCTTGATCCAAAACGAGTTGGATTTCCCGCTCTTTTCCGCCTTCTACAGTTACGGATGCCACTCCACCTTGCCTTTCAAAGTACGGAACGACTTGATCATCAGCAATTTGCGTTAATGCTTCCGGAGATTTTCCGGTTAAGCCAACCCACATGACCGGTAATTGATCTGGACTAAAACGCATAATACGCGGATCACCGGCACGTTCAGGCAGCATTCCTTTAACTTGATCGACTTTTTCCCGTACATCCAGTAAAGCTTGATCAAGGTCAGTTCCATTTTTGAACATCATCATGACGAGGGATGAACCGGATTGTGATTGTGATTGTACAGTTTCCATCCCTTCGACGGAACTGACGGAAGATTCAATTGGGCGACTTATTAGTTTTTCAACTTCTTCTGGTGCTGCGTCTTGGTAAGACGTTGCAACTACTGCAACAGGCAAATCGATTTTCGGAAACAGGTCTACAGATAAACTCCTTAGCGACACAATCCCAAGGGCGATGATAGCTAACACGATCATAATGACGCCAACAGGCCTTTTTACAGATACATTTACAAGCTTCACGATGATTTCCCTTCCTTCACAACTTCCACCTTACTCTGATCGGAAAGTGTTAACTGACCGCTGACAACGACCTGATCGCCTTCTTTAATTTCTCCTTCAACTGCGGATTGGTCGGTTTGTGTTTCCTTCACATTCACTTCTGTTTTAATGGCTTCATTATCTTTAATTACATAAACAAATGTTTCTCCGCCTTCTTCAACAACTGCTTCTGTAGGAATAATAATTGTTGACTCCACGACTTTCTCTTCTACGCTCATTTCAGCAATCATTCCGGCTAAAATATCGTCGTCCGCATTATCAACACGTGCCTGAATGGAATATAAACCAGTATCACTCGGCAGCGTGCCTATTGATGTTATTTCTGCTTCGTATTCCTCATCGGAAATAAAAACCGGCCATTTATCTTCATACTTAAGAAGCTTATGTACATTTGCCGTTACGGAAAAAGTAACATTCATTTCTTCTGTGTCCACGATCATTGCGATTGGCTCCTCCGTAGTTGCCATGGAGCCTTCCGTTTGTAAATTGGCAACTTCACCTTCTGTTTGTGCTTTTACACTTTGTTTACCCATCGGGGTACTTATTTTACCAATCCGATCATTTTTTTCAACTTTATCTCCGTTTTTCACATCGAGCGAATCAATTTCACCCGGATTTTGAACGATAACCGGGACGGAGGTAACCGGTGCGGTACGTCCATAAACTGATTTCTCAACAATAAAATCATCGGTTGTCGCTTCTTCCACTTCAACCGGGATTGTTTTATTATTAACATCTTCTTCTGTATTTCCTTTCTCTTCCTGACTGCATGCCGCAATCATTGTAATGCAAATGACAATGATCGTACTGTACCAAAACTTTTTCATTCGTATGTATTCCCCCTAGGTAAATTCTTTTAATGTACAACAAGCTCAAGCTTGAAATATTTGGTCATATAGTGCGTTCTTTTCTTATCATACATGTTTTGAAGCTATTGTAAAATGAAAGTTTTGTTAAACTTATCCGCTCCGAGAGCATGGATTTTTTTCTATTATTCAAACCGAATAGCGAAAAGATAAACTGCCAAACATGCGATAAATTGAGTGCATTTTTATATTCAGGTGTTGTAGTTATTCGCTTAAGAAAAGCTTATTTTGGTAGCAGGTCGTTTACCGGTATGTATCCTTTTCTATATATGACATCGCGATGGGAATGAACAATGAGTTGACTTGCTTTTTTATATTGCATGTCAAAACTGTTCACAGATGTATCGGCTACCATACCCGAGCCATCCGCAAAATAAATAAAGGTTTTATTTTCTTTCGCTTCATAAGACGCGACGTGAAAATAAGATACATAGATGCAACGTTTATTTCTTGTTGAAGCGGTTGGAATCATGTAAACACCTTGTGAGGGGATAACGGCAAACGGCAGTTTTGTATTTGTCTTTAATAATTTTGCTGCAGCTTGTTTTCTACCTTCCAAATTCGAACCAAATAAAATACAACTGTCATCGAGTATTTTTTCGGGGGGATAAATGGAGTGTCTTATTTTCGTTCCTTCCCATACGTCCGATCGATAATAAGCGGAATCACTTACTGTAATTGCTTTTGTGAGCTGTGAAACAACAATCACCGTTGACATGCAATGCCTCCTTTAACCTCTTATTATACTATTTTCAGTCTATTTAATCTATATATTTGCCACTGGAAAAGCGAGCATGAGCTAGTTGTTAAAGGAAATTGTTTTTACAAAGCATTAGGAGGATTTGGAATGTATCTGGATACAGCTTAACAAGCTCTCACTTGTCACTAGCTGGAATAAAACCTTCCGAAACAGTGGAAGGATATGGTATAATTGATTGCAGAATAGACATTTAAAAGGGGGAGTGCAAATGGATATTGCTGCTATGTCTGTCGTAATGGCTAATAAACAAGTTCGAGCTGATGCTGGTTTGGCTGTTTTGAATCATGCAAAAAACCTCACGGAGCAACAAGGAAATCAATTGGTCGAAATGTTGCAACAATCAAATCAAAAAGTGGATCATCCTTCCCTTGGCACACGAATTGATCTTAACATTTAACTTCATTCTACCAAAACAAGCACACTCGCTTAAACATTTAGCGAATGTGCTTAGTAATTTGGGTGACATTGAACGTGTAAAATCCCCAGCTTTTTAATAGGGAATTTTGCAATCCATACTTGAAAACATCAACCTATTGTTGGTTGTTATTATTATTCATTTCACCATTATTATCATTCAAATCAGGTTCGTTCATGTTATCATTGTCAGCAGGATTATTGTTATTATCGTTGCCCATGTCGTTGTTATTATCTTGGTTCCCATTGCCCATATCGTTGTTATTATCTCCATTATCCATTTGATCCTCGTTGTTATTCAGTTCATCATTGTTTTCTTCATTCATCGGAGCGTCGTTATTGTCGTCACCCGGCGAATCATCTGTTGTTCCACAAGCTGTTACAAGCGCTAAAACAATTAGCGGTGCACAAAGTTTCAATAATAAGTTCCTTTTCATCCGACTTCCCTCCTTTGTCATTTGGATTTCCATTTTAGCTTAACCACTTTTAGCTAAGTGATACAGATTTTTTTATGAAAATGAAAAAGCCTCTATATAAATAGAGGTTTAAAGAATCAATTATTCATTTATTTAATAGCAAACATTATTTCTGCTTCACATGCAAGCTCACCGTCAACGGTTGCAACACCTTTTCCTTTTCCGATAGGTCCTTTCATGCGCAATATTTCCACTTCCAATTTTAATTGATCCCCCGGTTGAACTTGCCGTTTAAATCGACATTTGTCCACGCCGGCTAAAAATCCAATTTTCCCTTTGTTTTCCTTTATATCAAGTACGGCAATCGCACCAACTTGAGCTAGCGCTTCAAGAATTAACACGCCGGGCATTACTGGATAATCAGGGAAATGTCCTTGGAAAAATGGCTCATTTACCGTTACATTTTTTAAACCGACAACTCGCTTGCCTTCCTCTTTTTCAAGTACTTGATCGACAAACAAAAAAGGATAGCGATGTGGGATTATGTTTTTAATTTCATTTACATCCATCTAATCAACTCCAAAAAAATGTTTAAACGGCACTAAAATTGGCTATATGTATTTTATAAGTAACAGATGTACCTCTTCGTCCGAAAAATGTATTAAACCAAACACGTATTATTACACCATCTATCAAGATATAAGGAGGTGCTTGTTATGCTTTGGACGATATTTGTTATTTTAATTATTTTGTGGCTACTCGGGTTTTCATTTGAAATTGCTGGAGGCCTTATTCACATTTTACTTGTGATTGCATTAGTTGTGCTAATCATTAGACTTATTACAGGCAGGAAGCCACTCTAACAAATACTGATGCCTTACGTTTTGTATAAAAATTGAATGATTTTCAAGTTAGGAAACGCGCGTTCGCTCACTACTGGCGAACGTGTTTGTTTCATAAATAAGAATCTGATATTGCCCACTTGTTTTATTTTTTTGTGACGATGTCGATAATGTGTTGCCATGTTTCTTTCTTTAATGCATCGGCAGGATCTCCATCACCCAGCACTCCATATCCAACCATTAAACCGATCATCAAACTTGCCGCGAAAAGCAAAAGAACAAAAACGATGCGCAAACCAATAGGAAAAATGCGTCTTCTTGGTTTCTTTAACCATTTCTTTTTTTCCTTTTTCTGCTTTCTAGTCTGATCATTAGCTTGCTGATCTTCAGTTGTCAATTCATTTTTTTCATTTTTTTCTTGGCTCATGGATTGTTTCACCTTAATTCTTTTGAAAAATCGGCTTCTTTATCGCCGAAAAATTAGTAATCGATCGAACTTCAAATTTTTTAACGGAGCTGGTTAATTAACCCTTGCATTTGATCACCCATCGAAATTGTACGTGCATTAAATTGATAAGATCGCTGTGTCATTAATAAATCAGTCATTTGTTTGGCAAGGTCAACATTAGACTGCTCAAGTGCGCCGCTTTTAAGTACATCGACAGTCGGATCTGCTGCTTCAATAATATCATCATAATTATATCCCATGACAGCTAAATCAGGTAGTCTAAAGGCGTTCTGCCCTGTTGTTTCCAATAACCTTGGGCGGACAGCTTCTACAATCGCTAAGTTCCCAACTACTTCTGTTTCGTTGCCACGTTTGACTGTTATTTGTCCGCTCGGATGAATATCAATTGCATCAAATCCTTGTGGGATTACAATCGGGCCGGTAAGCCCTAGGACAGGGTGGCCATCGCTAGTCGTCAACATGACATCTGTGTCATTATTAACCGGCTGCAAATAAAATGCTCCGTCCCGAGTATAGTGCGTTTCCGTTGCACCGCCATCCGTTACACTTATTTGGTATAATGTGTTTTCTTGTAACAACAGAGTATCAAGAGCGCGATCCGTTTCTTGGATGGAACCAAGCGCATTATTTGTATGGATTCCTCCAAGCTTCGCACCGGAACCGATACGCAATCCATCAGGCGTCAAGCGACCCGTAGCATTTCCCGGGTCGGATAAATTATTCATCTGCTGAAATAACAAAGAAGAGAATTCGGTCTCCCTGCTTTTATAGCCTGTCGTTTGGCTATTTGCTAAATTATGTCCGATAACATCTAATTTATGCTGCAGCTGATTCATCGTAACTACGGATTGAATCATAGAACGTGACATAACATACCTCCTAGCCTAAACGGCCAATTTCATTAACTGTTTTTCCCATACTTTCATCATAGGCTTTTAACACACGCTGGTTCGTTTCAAACATCCGATAAGACTCCATCATTTGCGTCATGGATTGCAGTGAGTCGACGTTGGAACGTTCCAAAAAACCTTGTTTGATTGTGTATGTTGCCCCAGCCAGTTCGGAAGCGACTGCATCTCCTTCTGCACCGGCACGAAACAAGCCATTACCTTCTTTAATTAAATTATTTGCATCAGCAATATAAGTGATGCCAAGCGGGGTATTTTGCCCAGCGGCTTCTAAAATCCCTTCCGGTGACATGGTGAAATTTTGATTATTTGGTTGTACTGGGCTGAGACATAATACCCTTCATTCGTAACGAGATAACCTTGTCCATCCACGGTGAAATTACCATTACGTGTATAGCGCGTCTCTCCGGCTTCATTTTGCACCGTAAAAAACAAGCTGCCTGTTTCATCCGGAAGCAACTGATTCACAAGAGCGACATCCGTCGAGATCCCGGTAGCTTTAACATCGCCCTGCGTAAAATCAGGAATTGTCTCCTGAACATACACGCCTGTATTTATACTGCCAATTGGTTGCTGCACCGGTAATTTCAATCCGCGTTCAGTCGGAATATTTTTTGAGCCCATTTGTTGCAGCAGCATTTCCGGAAACGCCCGTACCGTAGCTTCATCCGCTTTGTAACCGGGAGTATTTGCGTTCGCAATATTATTAGATAGTGCTTCCTGACGCCGCTGTTGTGCAATCATTCCGCTTGCGGCTGTGTAAAATCCTCTAAGCAAGCTGTCAACCTCCTTATTGGCTCATCTGTTAAATGGGCGATTGTACATCCCTTTGTGCCACCCTATCACGATTCTTTAAATTATTTTTTTACGTTCAATTTTATCTATGTTTTCCAACATGATACCTGTTCCGGCCGCTACACAATTCATCGGTTCTTCCGCAATAAATACAGGCACCTTAAGTTCTTCAGCCAATAATTGGTCTATGCCGTGAATCATTGCGCCGCCGCCTGTTAAAATTACACCGCGATCAATAATATCCGCAGACAATTCAGGTGGAGTGCGTTCAAGGACGGATTTTGCCGCTTGTGTAATCAATGCGACCGATTCACGCAGCGATTCCTCTATTTCGGCTGAATAAACGGTTATCGTTCGAGGTAACCCGGATACCATGTCCCGTCCGCGGATCGCCATTTCTTCGTGACGAGATCCCGGAAATACAGTTGCGACATTTACTTTAATATCCTCTGCTGTACGCTCACCGATCAGGAGTTTGTACTCTTTTTTGATATACTGTAAAATATCAAAATCAAATTTGTCACCGGCCATTTTAATCGATTCTGCCGTTACAATGTCTCCCATGGATAGTACCGCCACGTCCGTTGTTCCACCACCAATATCGATAACCATGTTTCCGCTCGGTTGGAAAATTTCCATACCGGCGCCGACCGCAGCCACTTTTGGTTCTTCCTCAAGATAGACTTTTCTGCCACCTGATTTTTCAGCAGCCTCTTTTATCGCCTTTTGCTCAACTTTCGTGATATTCGTTGGGCAGCATATCAACATTCTTGGTTTTGATAAAAATCCGCGAACATTTATTTTATTTATAAAGTGCTTTAACATTGCTTCTGTTACATCAAAATCAGCAATCACTCCATCTTTCAACGGACGGATTGCTTCAATATTTCCTGGTGTACGACCGACCATACGGTGTGCTTCTTCCCCAACAGCAAGAACTCTCCCTTGCGTTCGGTCCATGGCCACAACTGCCGGTTCATTTAAAACAATTCCTTTACCTTTAACATGGATCAGCACGTTTGCTGTTCCAAGATCAATCCCTATATCCCTAGAAAACATGAGCTTTAATCCTCCTTGCAACAATACAATCCTGTGCATATTCGAAAATCCATAACTAATATTATATTTTACCACAAACTTCTACAATTAACTGCAAATAATTAAAAATTGTAGAATCATTTTTCGACAAAGGTCTATTTATTTACCATTTGGTTTGAATTGCTGCTCCTATACGGAAATTTAAGGGGGCGGGTTTTCGTTCGGGTGCGGATATATGGTTCTCGAGTGCGGATATATACCCCTTGAGTGTGGATATAAGCTCTCGAGTGCGGATATACTCCCCTCAAGTGTGGATATAAGCTCCTCGAGTGTGGATATATTCCCCTCAAGTGTGGATATAAGCTCTCGAGTGCGGATATACTCCCCTCAAGTGTGGATATAAGCTCCCGAGTGCGGATATATTCCCCTTGAGTGTGGATATAAGCTCTCGAGTGCGGATATATACCCCTCGAGTGTGGATATAAGCTCCGAGTGCGGATATACTTGCCTTGAGTGTGGATATAAGCTCTCGAGTGCGGATATATTCCCCTTGAGTGCGGATATAAGCTCCTCGAGTGCGGATATATTCCTCTTGAGTGTGGATATAAGCTTCTGAGTGCGGATATATTCCCCTTGAGTGTGGATATAAGCTCTCGAGTGCGGATATATTCCCCTCAAGTGCGGATATATTCACCTTGAGTGTGGATATAAGCTCCGAGTGCGGATATATTCCCCTCGAGTGTGGATATAATCTTCTGAGTGCGGATATATTCCCCTCGAGTGTGGATATAAGCTCCTCGAGTGCGGATATATTCTCCTCGAGTGTGGATATGATCCCTTAAATGCGGGATATCCTTCAATTTTTTACTATTCAAATAAAAAATAGTGAGAGTAAGCAGGTATTTGTAAATCTTTGTAGAATATTGTAATTGTACGTAAGTTTTTAAAGGAAGTGATGTCTTGATTGTAATACCTCGTACAAAACCTCATATTATTTTGGCATACGAAGCTCTTTTTCGTCGGCTTAAGAAATCCCATCAAAACAATGAGCATTTACGTAATGAATACGCTCGATTTTATGCTGGGTTTATTGGAGAAAAGAGGGTCGACTATAAATTATCTTTATATCCCAATAATGATTTGTATTTATTTTACGGCTTGCGACTAAAGCATAGTGAGCATTATTTCCAGATTGATACGTTAATTTTAACGCCATCTTTTATCTGTATTGTGGAAATCAAAAATTTAAAAGGGACAGTGATTTATGATTCTTTGCAAAAACAGCTCATTCAACAGGTAGATGGAAAAGAAATTGGTTTTTCAGATCCAGTTTTACAAGCAGAAACGCAAAAATGGAACCTGAATAATTGGCTTCAACAATTCGATATTAATCTTCCCATAGAAACAATTGTGGTCTCCAGTCACCCCTCCTCCATCATAAAACACGTACATAACAATCCATCTTATTATAACAAATTCATTCATTTTGATAATTTGCCAACGCAATTAAATGAACGAAAGAAACAATTCAGCCAGAAAAAGTTGAATAAACCAAGTATAGACCGTCTTATCGATTTGATAATACAGCATAACGATCCACTGTACGCTGACTTACTCGCAAAATATCAAATAACAGCAAACCACTTAATGCAAGGTATCGTCTGTGAAAATTGCGGTTTTTACCCTATGCGTCGTTTATTTAGGAAATGGGGGTGTCCAAAGTGCAATTATTCCGATAAGCATAGCCATAAGCAATTACTTTTCGATTTCTTTCTCCTTTATAAGGATACGATTACCAATCTAGAATATCGTGAATTACTGCAAATTTCCTCTCCGCACACTGCATATAACTTGCTGAAGCCAATGAATCTTCATACTACTGGAGAAAATAAAGGTAGAAAATATTATGCTCCATCCTTAAATCATTTTCCTCAAGACTCAGATTTCCCTCAGAAGAAAAAACTGTTCCCACTAATAATGAATTCCACCGTCTTTAGCTAACGTAATAAAAGAGGGTGTCAAAAAGGCTAGGGAATAATCGCTTCGAATGAATAGCGACAAGTCGTGTTTCAATTGCTGTATTCAGCCCATCCTCCGGAATCACATTTTCTACGCTAAGCTATGCCATCTTGTATACCTTGCGTCGTTTTTATCTTTTTTAATTACGTAATAAAAGGGAAGCTGTTATGCTCCCCAAGAATGGTGATTTATTTTTTATTATAATTTTTTAAGGTTGCATTCATTTACCGCGTTTTATTTAATAGTTCTTCCAGTATTCTTTTATTATCCAACTGGTTTTTTTGGGATCTTTTTTTCTGGTGTGGTTTTCTTTGATTGTATTTTCGATGTGCTTTCCGTGCGATATTTGTTTCTTGTCGCTTCACCTCCCCTTAAGTGGCGAATAGATTTGTGGTAATCTAGAACTTCTTTTACTTGTCTTGCCAATTCAGGATTCACTTCTGGTAATCGTTCTGTCAAATCTTTATGAACTGTGCTCTTTGAAACACCAAACTCTTTTGCTATCATACGGACGGTTTTTCGTGATTCCACGACATAATTGCCTATCCTGATAGTCCTTTCTTTGATGTAATCGTGCACACCGTTCGCCTCCCTATGCTGAATTTCCGAGGTGTCGATAGAGACAAGGTGCAACATGTTTACGTGGCTCCCATGATTTAAACCGGTATAAGACGACTGCCTCCATATCTGCTAACGAATATCTCTTCTGCAGCGACGTACGATCTGTAATTGCCATTTCTATATGTAAAGAACGTTTAAATATGTAAATAGGAAAGACCACACAAGCTCTCACCTCAGACATTACTTGAATGCTTGGTTTGTAACATTTTATTACTCGTTGTACGTGTTTATGAGTAAAATTGCAAATTTTCCAAAATGGACAAGTAGTATTTTCAAAAAGGCTGTTCTATAATTTTTTATTGAACTGGATAAACATGATTGGATGTAGAATAAGATGGGGATTTTAGATGGATAACCTTGTCACTTTTTAGTGCAAACAGTTATAAATTTAAATATTCAACGATGTGTGCTTTTAAAGAAAAGCGATTTGCTAAATTACGTGTGGCATGTCGGAATAATTTTTCAAGCTTTGGAAAATGAGACGACATTTTTAAACGATATGATTTGTATACGCATTTTATGCAAAAAAATAACCCCGGGTAAATTCGGGGTCGATTGCTTTTCCTATATTATTAATTTTGTCTATGCGCGACCGGAAGATGTTGAGGATTCCATTTGCTTATCGGTATCTCCTTCATCTGTTTCATTTCCGGGTGCTTCTTGTTCTTCATCTGTACCTTCTTGCTCTTCAGATGCATCTTCTTCTTTTGAAGTATCTTTTTCCACTTCTTCTTCGGCTGCTTCGTCATTTTCCGTCTTAACGTTATCTAGCTTGCTTAATGGCTGGTTAAAGAAGTCTTCCGGATTAACCTGCATGTCATTTTTTCTAATTTCAAATTGGACATGGGTGCCACTGTCTTGACCAAATAGGTTTTTCCCTGCTGTTCCTATTTTGTCACCTTGTTTAATCTTGTCGTTTGCTTTCACGTCAACTTCTCCCAAGCTTGCATAATACGTGTCAACATCATTTTCATGGGAGATTACGACGACATTACCAAGCAATGGGTCTTCCTTTACTTCTGTAATTGTTCCACTAAGGGATGCAATTACGTCAAAAGGCTCTCCTTCTGCTGAAGCAATATCAATACCTGTACTTTGGTAGTAGCGGTTGTTATAAAGAATCAATCCACTTTCCTGATCCTTTTCATCTGCGTTGTAATCATAAAATTTAGTTACGATTTCTGCTTGTTCCTCATTTTTTACAGGCATTTTAATGACTTCTTGCTGGTCCATTACTGCTTCTGCATCTTCATTATATGGATCGGTACCGATTCCGTCAGCTGTCTCATTTTCCTCGACCTCATCAGGAATTTGGTTATCCACGTTCTGATACCATACAACAACGGTCAACAGAAGTGCTGCGATTGTTAAATACAGTGCAGGGAAAAACCACTTCTTGCGGAAAATGCGGCGAAACTTATTTTTAGAAGCGCCGTTTTGTTCTTCTTTCATTTGATCATCACCTCAACAACCATTGTGATCAAATAAAAGAGATTATATACATAATGTGGAAAAATTTTTATTTATTTTCGAATTTATTTCCCAATTTGGGAAACAGTAATAAATTTATGACGAAGAAGCCTGCAACGATATACGTAATTGGGTCAGTCGGAAACGAAAATATTAATGAAAAAAACAACTCAAATCAGTAGCAAAAAACAATTATTTAGAAACAAGGGTCGGTGCAATTTCATCTACATTACTCACTTCAACCCCTTGGTAATAATAGCTGACGATATTTTTGTAGTTTTGCCCTTCCTTTGCCATTCCATTGGCTCCGTATTGACTCATGCCGACTCCATGCCCGTACCCTTTAGTCGTAAAAACAAAGTGCCCATTTTTTTGCTCGATGGAAAAATCGCTAGAGCGCAAATCCAGCTTTTCGCGTACATCTCTGCCGCTAATTGTATGATCGGCCAGTGTCAGTTCGGCCACACGTCCACTTTCCGTCCGGGTAATTGCCGCTTGCATCGGCAATGCTTCTGGAAGATCTACTTGTAACGACTCTTCTACCTTTTGAATGGAAAATACTTTCTGATCTAAATATTTTGGTGAATCTTTATCCCAACTGCTTTCTACACTTCGTAAATAAGGCAGTTCGTTTTCCCAGTAATCTTCGGAATTTTCCGTGAAACCATTACTCGTTGAAAAAAATGCTGGTGTAATAGGTGCTTGATTATGCGTTAAAATTTCCCCTTGTGTTGCATATACCGCATTTCTAACCTTTTCCATTTTCCAGTCGAAGTCACTTCCCCATCTTTCGCGTAATTCCGTTTCGTTTTGATACACTTGATGTTTCGTCGTATCAGTTACATCTGGTTCCACATCTGCTTCATTGTGCATTAAATGATTAACGATATACGTCCGTGCTGCAAGTGCTTGTGCTTTTAATGCTTCTACTTCAAATTCTGCCGGCATTTCCGATGCAACGACTCTTGTCACATACGTTTCCAACGGGACATCCTCTATTTCGTCAGATACAGATCGCATAACTGCAACTGAAAAAGGAGAATCTGCTTGTTTAACAGTTGGTATTGCTTCCTGCTCTGTTGGCACCACTTGTTGATTGCCATCTTTAATAAATGGGATTACAATCAATGTCGGTACAACAACAATGATGATTACGAGTACTGAAACGAATAAAATAGCTGGGAGCTTCCATGAAGATTTCAACTGAGAAAAGCCGTTACGTGGTTTCAATGGTTGAGTATTACCTCTTTTTGTGTTTTCAACCTTGCTGATCCTCCGTTTTTGCTTTTCCTGAGCTCGTTCCAGCAATGTTGATTTTTTTTTAGGACGAATGTGTTTCTTCAATAAATGACGTTTATGTTTCATCAATATTTGCTGTCCTCCTCTGTAACCAAATTCAGCGAGAATTTTTCACACTACTATCGGATACGGTTGTATATCGATCGAACAACGGAATTGTTTTATTACACTCACCATGGAAGCGAGTTACTCGAGTGCTGGCGGATGTATTGTATCTATAAATACGTGCAATAAGCTAGTTGGATATTAGTGAATTTTTCACTTTAAATCATTAGCATATTTTTAATATTCTATCGCCCCCCTATTCTTTATTGTGCGGTTTTGTCCGGTAAATGACTGGTAAATACCAAAATTAATAGACACGGTTCAATAGGCTAACTCTATCCAAGCTGATCTGTGATGAATTGACATACATGTTGTAAGTGTTTTTGCGTGTTTAATGAGAAAGGTAAAAAGTGCTGAAATCCAGAGATACTTTTGAACAACTTCTACTACTATTTTTATACATCGTGAAGATAGAATAGAACTTTTATTTAACGCCAGGCTCAATCCAAATTGTTTTTTTATCAGCATCAATTGTCGCCTTGACTCCAAGTGGTACAGAGAAGTTCGGCTCACAATGGCCGATTTGAACGCCTGCTAGCACAGGAATATCCAATTTGGAAAAATAATGATGAAACACTTCATGCATCGTAAGCGTTGGCGTCTCTTTCGGAGCTGCTTCAGCAAAATCACCTACAATAACTCCAGTAGCTTCTTTCAACTTTCCTGCTAGTTTTAATTGATTTAGCATGGCGTCCACTTTATAAGGTTCCTCACCAATATCCTCTATTAAAATGATTTTTTCTTTTGTATCCATTTCAAAAGGAGTTCCGAGCGACCGAGTAATTAATGATAAATTGCCACCAACAAGCTGCCCTGTAGCTTTTCCTCTGGAGATTACATGTAAAGGAGATATTTTTTCAGAATAAAATAGTTCGGTAGGTTGGAATAATTGACGAAACATTTTGATGGACAAAGGGTGAACATTATCTTTACCGATTGATACAGTCATCGGACCATGAAATGTTATAAGTCCGGTTCGCTGTCGAATAGCTGTGTGCAAATACGTTATATCGCTATACCCCCAAATGATTTTTGGGTTTTGTGCAATTAAATGATAGTCAATATACGGTGCAATACGTGCTGCTCCATATCCTCCACGTGCAAAAATAATTGCTTTCACCGACTTACGGGCAATCATCTCATTAAAATCGTTCCATCTGTCCTCATCTCTGCCTGCTAAGTATCCATATTCCTTTTCCATATTGTTTCCGACCATTACATGTAAACCCATTTTCTGAAGCATAGTGATGCCATTATGCAAAGCCTTTTTATTCGGTGGGCTAGATGGAGAAACAATACCAATCGTATCACCCTTGTTTAATCGTTCCGGTTGAATCATATTCGTTTCCCCCTTTCTCAAAAGTTTACAGATAGACTCTGTATTATAAGTATGTTTCCAATAGGTTTTATATGTTTCTATAAAAAGTAACCTCTATCTTTGGAACGACGGCTCGTAGGTCCGAATAGTTTATCAAATAACCATTGAAAACTAACAGAAAACACATGTATATTTGTTCATAAAAAAAAGATGAAACAATTTCGTCTCACCTTTTTCATTAGATCATTGTATTTATTTAAGAAAGCTCTGCTATTACTCTATTAGTCTGATAATCTAAAGGTACGATTGGTGTGGTGTCCACTTTTTCTTCTACAGATTCGCTTACTCGTTTAATATTTGCACCAAGTTCAGCCAGTTTGCCCGACAGATCAACATAGCCACGATCCACATGTTTCAGTTCGGTTACTCGTGTGACACCTTCTGCTCGTAAACCTGCCAAAATAAGTGCTGCACCGGCACGTAAATCAGTCGCTGCTACTTCTGCACCTTGCAAATTGCGAGGACCTTCTATAATAACACTACGCCCCTCAATTTTCATTTTTGCATTCATGCGACGAAACTCTTCAACGTGCATAAACCGATTTTCAAATACTGTTTCAGTTAACACACTTGTTCCTTCTGCACAGAGCATCAATGCCATCATTTGCGATTGCATATCTGTAGGAAAACCCGGATACGGTAATGTTTTAATATCCGTTGGTTTTAATTGTTCCGGCCCAATCACTCGGATACCGCCGTTTTCTTCTGTAATTTTTACACCCATTTCCTGCAGTTTGGAAATAAGCGGTCGCAAATGTTCACTCTCTGCATTTTTAACAAGAACATTTCCACCTGTAATTGCCGTAGCAACCATGAATGTACCAGCTTCAATCCGATCTGGTATAATGGAATGTTTGGCGCCTTTTAAAGATTCAACTCCGATAATCTTAATTGTTTCTGTACCTGCTCCAATAACATTAGCACCCAATTTATTCATATAATTTGCAAGATCCATTATTTCGGGTTCTTTTGCACAGTTCTCAATGACTGTTTTTCCTTCAGCAAGTGCTGCAGCCATCATAATGTTCTCTGTTGCTCCGACACTGGGAACATCCAAATATATTTTGGCTCCTTGAAGACGTCCGTTTGCACGTACTTCAACAAAGCCGTTTCCAACACTTACTTGAGCTCCCATTGCTTCGAATCCCTTTAGGTGCAAATCAATTGGTCTTGTGCCAATCGCACATCCACCTGGAAGTGCAACTTTAGCATGACCATAACGAGCTAATAATGGACCCAGTACTAAGACAGATGCCCGCATTTTCCTTACATACTCAAACGGAGCTTCTGTTGTTAGTTGTTTGGTGGCATCTACAGTTATTGTATTGTTTTTAAATTTAACATTCGCATTCATACTGCGTAGTACTTCATTAATCGTATATACATCAGCTAGTTCCGGTACATTCGTTATAACACTTTTCCCTTCACTGGCGATCATGCTAGCTGCAATAACGGGTAGTACAGCGTTCTTAGCACCTTCTACCTTAACGGAACCACTCAGCCGCTCTCCGCCCCTTACGATGATCTTTTCCATGTGTTAAATCTCCTTCAATTTCTAGTCTCACTACATTAATATTCATTTACTAGGATAGGTGTTCCGATTGTTAAATTGGATTGATCGGGTCCTGCACCTTTTTCCACAATTTGAATGTTCACAGGACTATTCTTAATCGGTATTTTCGTCTCCCATAGTGGTGTATACCCATATATCAACTTTTTATGCGTCGAATTTTCTACTGTGTCAGTTTGTGTAGACATATGTAGCAAATTAAAGTTATTTTGTAGACTATCTAATAAAACACTAATATCCATTATACCACTATCTGTTGTCTTCAGACAAGTAAACAGTTGCGAAGATTGTGTGAAAACCGCAATATTTGTCTGCATATAGGAGCGATATTTTTCTAACACCGTATGATCCCAGTAATCACCGTTAATAACGGCAACAATTTCTGCATGATCCCTCTGCTTAGGAATGATTACATTATAGTATACGGAGAACGGTTCGCCTTTATTAGTGTCCCCAATGACATATTTTATAACATTTTCATCTTCAGTAACAGTGACCAAGTGACTATCTTTAAGTTCCTTTAACAAATTATGTGCCTTTTCGTTCGAAATCTTTTCTTTTACAATTACTTCCCATTCAGCGATATCTTGTTTATGTTCCATTAAAAAGGTCGCTATAAGTATAAGTTCATCACGTTCTATTGGCTGAGCAGTTCCAGTTGAGGTGATAAGAAGAAATATAAATGCAGTGAATAATATCGTATTTTTCATGAAAAAATCCCCCTTGAACATACTAGAAACAGTATGTACCGGCGGATCCTAATTCATACGAAACAAATTGCGACAAACCTCGTAACGATCTCCTTTTATTATGAAAGGACATGTCGTTCCATGAAATTTGTTATTAAAACAAATATATGAGATTTTGTGATGCATTCAGTATGTCAAGCACAAAACGACTGACATTTGTACCAATGAAGATAGTAACAAAAATGATCAATATCCTAGCTTCAACAATCTTCCCTTTTCTGATTAACGGGTCGACATTAAGGGATTGTATAGCAACCCAGGTAATATAAATAAAAATCAAGTGCGAAATCATAGTAACAAGTGCCATTTGGCCAATTGAAAACATATAAACCACCTAACTACTTGAATGAAGTTCGATTATAATAGATACTTTGCCATTCACAGTACTGTTTGTCAATAAAATAAGAATTAGTAATGGATAAATTGGTTGTGTAAAAAAAGCATCATGCGGAAATAACACAAAAAGCTTTATTTCCCGGGAAATATCGACACCGTTTATAGCTGAGAAAATTTCCTTAACAACAAAAGCACACAACACTTCATTCCGAAATGCTGTGTGCTTTTACAAATGACCATTTTAATTTATCTTAACGTTATTTCGCAAGATCTAAACGGTTCATTGCTCGTTTGAGTGCCAATTCAGCCCGTTGGAAATCGACTTGGTCTTGATTTGACTGTAGCAGTTGCTCCGCACGTTCCTTTGCTTTTTCGGCACGTGTAACATCAATCTCGGAAGGCTTTTCCGCTGATTGGGCAAGAACGGTTATTTTGTCGGGACGAACTTCCAAAAATCCACCATTTACAGCAATCTTTTCCTCATCGCTGCCTCGCTTTAAGCGAACAGAACTAATTGTTAATGGGGCAACCATTGGAATGTGTCCAGGTAAAATACCAAGTTCTCCATTTTCTGCTTTACAACTAATCATCTCGAAGTCATCTTCCAAAACAGGGCCATCAGGAGTAACAACACTCACCGTTAGAGTTTTCAATGTAACCCCTCCCAGAGACTATTGAAGCATCGGGCTTAAAATCACGTTCTTTTATGAGCAAGTAATTCAATACTCAGTCCAAGTGCTCCTAATTTAAACTTCCATTCCTTTTGCTTTTTCCACTACTTCTTCAATACGGCCGACCAAACGGAATGCGTCCTCTGGCAGGTCATCATATTTTCCTTCAAGAATTTCTTTGAATCCTTGAACTGTTTCACTAACCTGTACATATGACCCTTTTTGGCCGGTAAACTGCTCAGCTACGTGGAAGTTTTGTGATAGGAAGAACTGAATACGGCGTGCACGGTCAACCGTTTGTTTATCCTCATCACTTAATTCATCCATACCTAAAATGGCAATAATGTCCTGTAATTCCCGGTAACGCTGAAGTGTACGCTGAACAGCAGTTGCCACTTCATAATGTTCGTCACCAACAATTTCCGGATCCAGTGCGCGAGAAGTTGAAGCCAATGGATCAACCGCAGGATAAATCCCTTGCTCGGATAATTTACGATCAAGGTTTGTCGTTGCATCCAAGTGAGCAAACGTCGTCGCAGGTGCCGGGTCTGTGTAGTCATCGGCAGGTACATAAATAGCCTGGATTGATGTAACAGATCCTTTATTTGTTGAAGTAATACGCTCTTGTAACTGTCCCATTTCCGTTGCAAGTGTTGGCTGATACCCTACCGCTGATGGCATACGACCAAGAAGTGCCGAAACTTCGGAACCTGCTTGTGTAAATCGGTAGATGTTATCAATAAACAACAATACGTCCTGTCCTTGCTCGTCACGGAAGTATTCTGCCATCGTAAGTCCTGATAGTGCAACACGCATACGTGCACCAGGTGGTTCGTTCATCTGTCCAAAAACCATTGCTGTTTTTTCGATAACGCCGGAATCTTTCATTTCGTAGTAAAGGTCGTTCCCTTCACGAGTACGCTCTCCAACACCAGCGAACACGGAAATACCGCCATGCTCTTGTGCAATGTTATTGATAAGCTCCTGAATAAGTACGGTTTTACCTACACCAGCACCACCAAACAAACCGATTTTTCCACCTTTAATATATGGTGCTAAAAGGTCAACTACTTTGATACCTGTTTCCAAAATTTCTGTTTCTGTAGATAAGTCTTCAAATTGTGGAGACTGTCTGTGAATCGGATCCTTACGTGTGTCTTCCGGAAGCGGCTCATCAAGATCAATATTTTCACCTAAAACGTTAAATACACGTCCTAATGTTACGTCGCCGACCGGTACAGAGATAGGCCCGTTCATACTTGTTACTTCCAATCCGCGCTTAATTCCATCCGTTGAGCCCATAGCAACTGTCCGTACTGCATTATCACCAAGGTGCAATGCCACTTCCAAAGTAAGGGTATCTTCCTCACCTGCTTCCTGAGCTTCCAACTGGACGATCAATGCATCATAAATTTCAGGTAGCTGTTCGTCTGCGAATTTTACATCAACGACAGGTCCCATTATTTGTGTTACATGTCCTTTACTCATCGATTTCCCTCCTAACTTCTTTCAAAATCCTTTATTATTCGAGTGCAGCAACTCCACCAATTATTTCGGTTATTTCTTGTGTAATAGCCGCTTGGCGAGCACGGTTATACGATAATGTTAAGTCACCAATCAAGTCATCGGCGTTATCCGTTGCACTTTTCATTGCCGTCATACGGGCAGCATGTTCACTAGCTTTTGCTTGTAGCAATGCACCATAAATCAAACTTTCCGCATATTGTGGCAGTAATGTTTTTAAAATTTGTTCTTGGTCTGGCTCATATTCATAATCACTTGCCGCACCACTGCTTTCAATATTCGTAATTGGAAGCAATGTTTTTGTTGTTACAACTTGGGAAATAGCACTGACATAATGATTGTAAATGATGATTAACTCATCTATTTCTTCATCGCTGTACATTTGCACGGATTTTGATGCCAATTCCTTAATTTCTGCAAATCGTGGCTGATCGGATAGTCCGAGCACGTTTTGGGAAACTGGTAAATCTCGCTTCGTACAAAAGTCAAAACCCATTCGCCCAACGGTTATTACAGTATATTCATCTGTTGAATTATGACGTTTGTGGATGGACTGGTACAAATGCTTTAAAACACTACTGTTGTATGCACCTGCAAGTCCACTATCTGAAGTAATGACCAAGTAGCCAGTCTTTTTTACGTCACGTCTTTTCAACATGGGGTGTGAAACATCCGAGTTGTTATTTGCAATACTTGCAACAACTTCTTGGATCTTATCACTGTATGGAGCAAATTTCCGTGCATTTTCTTCTGCTCTCGACATTTTGGAGGCAGAAACCATTTGCATCGCATTCGTTATTTGTTTTGTTTTCGTCGTTGAATCTATACGACCTTTTATCTCTCTAAGTGATGCCAAGCTTTTCACCACCCTTTCAAAGCAGAATTCAGGTTTAGAATGAGGCGTCTAACTGCTGTCTCAAGCTCTAAACCTTCTATTCTAAATAATCAACCTTCTTATTTACTTTCTGTTGGTAAAAATGTTTTCTTGAACGAATTAATAGCATTTGCCATATCGTCATCTTCAGGAAGCTTTCCTGTTTCTCGGATCGTTGCTAGTAATTCTTCGCTATTACCGTCAAGCCACATGTTGAATTCCTCTTCAAACCGAACAATATCTTCTACTGAAATGTCATCAAGGAATCCTCTTGTCAAGGCATATATAATCATAACTTGTTTTTCTACAACGAGTGGTTTATGAAGACCTTGCTTCAAAACCTCAACCGTACGTTGTCCTCGGTTTAACTTTGCTTGTGTAGCTTTGTCAAGGTCAGAACCGAATTGAGCAAATGCTTCAAGCTCACGGAAAGCTGCAAGATCAAGACGCAAAGTTCCCGCTACTTTTTTCATTGCTTTAATTTGTGCGGAACCACCAACACGTGATACCGAAAGACCAGGGTTAATCGCCGGACGAACCCCTGAGAAAAATAGGTCAGACTGTAAGAAAATCTGTCCATCCGTTATCGAAATAACGTTTGTTGGAATATAAGCAGAAATATCGCCTGCCTGTGTTTCAACGAAAGGTAATGCAGTTAAAGAACCTCCGCCAAGATCATCATTTAGTTTCGCAGCTCGTTCCAATAGACGGGAGTGTAAATAGAATACATCCCCTGGAAATGCTTCACGACCCGGTGGACGGCGCAACAATAAGGACAGCTCACGATATGCAGCTGCCTGCTTGGATAAGTCATCATAAACAACAAGTACGTGCTTGCCGTTATACATGAATTCTTCACCCATTGATACTCCGGCATATGGAGCCAAATACAATAATGGTGCAGGCTCTGACGCTCCTGCAGATACAACAATTGTATAATCTAGAGCACCGTAGCGTCGAAAAGTTTCAACTGTGCTTCTAACTGTAGATTCCTTTTGACCGATCGCTACATAGATACAAATCATATCCTGATCTGCTTGATTTAAGATGGTGTCCACTGCTACAGTCGTTTTACCTGTTTGACGGTCACCGATAATAAGCTCACGCTGCCCTCTTCCAATTGGTACGAGTGCGTCGATCGCTTTAATCCCAGTCTGCAATGGCTCATCAACTGATTTACGAGCCATAACACCCGGTGCAGCTGATTCAATTGGACGTGTTTTTGTCGTTTCAGCAGGACCTTTCCCGTCAATCGGCTGGCCAAGCGGGTTGACAACACGACCCAATAGTTCCTCTCCTACCGGTACTTGCATAATTCGACCTGTTCGGCGAACTTCATCGCCTTCTTTAATTTCGGTATATGGTCCTAGAATAACGATACCAACGTTACTTTCCTCCAGGTTTTGTGCCATACCGATAACACCGTTCGAAAATTCGACGAGTTCACCGGCCATAACATTGTCAAGGCCATGAGCACGTGCGATCCCGTCACCGATTTCAATAACGGTTCCGATATCACTTACTTCAATATCTGAATCGAAATTTTCGATTTGCTGTTTTATCAGCGTACTGATTTCTTCAGCTTTAATGCTCATACCATTTCACCCCTATCTCCATTAGTTTACAGTTACAATACTTCGTTCCATACGTTTTAATTTTCCACTGATGGTACCGTCGTAAATCGTACTCCCGATGCGAATTTTCATTCCGCCGATTAGCTCGGGATCAACAATGTTTTTAATTTTAATTGTATTTTTATCGAACCGTTTGGCGAAAGACGCTTCCAACTCTTTCTTTTCTGTTTGCGATAGTTCCCGAACAGAGTATACAGTAGCTTCTGCAATTCCTTTTGCATCATTGTATAGCTGGATAAAGTCATCTACCATAGATGGGATAATACCCACACGCTGGCGTTCTACAAGAATTTTCAATGTGTTTAAAACATCAGTCTGGATGCCTTGAAATACTTCTTCCAGAAACTGTTTCTTTTTCTCGTTATTTATACGAGGATGCTTCAGGAATATAAAAAGACTATCATTCACTTCGAATACTTCTTTAACTACACCTAGTTCTTCTATTAATTGATCCAATGTAGCTTTTTCGTCGCCAATTTGAAAAAGAGCATCTGCATATCGTTTGGCAACTACGGCATCACTCATAGCTCTTCTCCTACCTCTTTAATATAGTCATTGATCAATTCTTCTTGATCCTGTGCGCTTAATTCCTTCTCAATTACTTTACTTGCAATAAGAACGGATAGTGAAGCCACTTTATCTTGAAGTGCTTGAATTGCTTTCTCTTTTTCGTTTTCGATTTCCTCTTGTGCCGCTTTCTTAATTCGATCTGCTTCAAGACGTGCCGATTGAACGATATCCTTTTCTTGTCTTACACCAGCATTTTTCGCGTCTTCTATCATTGTTTGTGCTTCTTGCTTTGTTTGCTTTAATTGTTCAACCGCTTCTTTTGATGCTTGTTCCGCCTCTGCCCGGCTTTTTTCTGCTGCTTCAATTTCACCTGCAACATAGTCTTCCCGTTTTTTCATCATGTCCATGACAGGTCCCCAGGCATACTTGCGTACTAAAATAAGCAATACGATAAAGAAGAAAAGTTGAACGAGCATGTCTCCAACACGAAGACCACCCAACACAGCATATACATGTGTATAATCCGTAAGTGCTTGCACAGAATTCACTCCTTCCACATCGGTCATAAATATATAACGACAATACAATTATTTGTTCTCCGTATAAACACAACGGCGAAGGTAAACATCCGCTTCGCCATTTGCTTTAAAAGAGGTCGGTCAAATAATCCGACAGAACCTCCTTTTTGAAACACATACAAAAGGTGTTACATAACGATTAATGCGATAACTACACCAATGATCGGCACAGCTTCTACCAACGCAACCCCGATAAACATTGTTGTTTGCAATTGACCTCTAAGTTCTGGTTGACGAGCAATCCCTTCAACTGTACGACTTACGATCAAACCGTTACCAATACCTGCACCAAGTGCACCTAATCCTACTGCAATTGCAGCTGCTAAAGCTCCCATAATATAAATCCTCCTCATAATTTTTATATCATTTATTCATTATTTCCAGTTTCAACAGAATATCTATTAAAGCTGGGTTATACATATGTTTTAATGTTCGTCGCTAACTTTGTGTGAAATGAACACTAATGTCAGCATGGTGAATATAAATGCCTGTATTCCTCCAATGAAGATACTGAAACCTTGCCATGCGAGGAATGGGATTGCTCCACCAAGGAAACCAAAGACACCTGAAGTAGTCAGTCCTACCAATAGTGCCAAAAGAACTTCTCCGGCGTACAAGTTACCAAATAGACGTAAACCTAATGTTAACGTATTGGCAAACTCTTCGATCAACTTGATCGGAAACAGTACCGGGATTGGTCTGAAATAATCAAGGAAGTATTCTTTTCCGCCCCGCATCTTTATCCCGTAAAAGTGAGATAATAAAATGACCATTGTTGATAGGGTAAGTGTAATGCCTGGATCGGCTGTCGGTGATTTCCACCATACCTCATCTCCAAACACCCCATTTGTAATAACGCCAAGCAAATTACCAACTAAAATGTAAGTAAATAATGTAAGTGCTAGCGGAAGAAAGGTTTTTCCTGTTTTCCAGTCCATTGTGTCATTAATCATGCCTTTAATGAAATCAAGAATCCATTCCATTACATTTTGTGTACCTGTTGGTTTCATTTCAAGTTTTCTGGCACCTAGCACACATAAGACAAATACGATCAGTGACGAAATGGCTATCATCAATACGTTGGACAAGTTAAAATCCAACCAGGAAATACCAAATACATTTTCCACAATTGGTGCTCCGTGATCCATACAAATTCACCCCGCTTTCAGACCAGTTTTGTTCAAGTTAGTCGGCTTCAACGCCAAGTCGGTATTGGCGAAGGCCTTTGTGACGCTTATGCAGTGAGAAAGTACTATTCCTTCTCAATCTACTTAAGTGAAAAACAGCGGCAGTAAACTTTTAGTTGCCGTGTTGTTGTACAGCTGGGGAGCGGTTGCCATCCCCTATCTGTTAAACAAAATAAAATCCAGCATAATGACAAAGTACGCTGTCATTAACCCAGCAATAAAACCGATTAAATCGATATTTTCTTCAAAGCGAACTACGATAAGTACTCCTAAGGCAACGGCAGCTAAGCGGGACAATGTGCCAAGTCCCCTTGCCTTCTTTTTTTTCTCTACGGCTTCGGAAAAATCATTTATTTTCTTTTGCATTAAGCTTAAATTATAAAAGCTAATGATACTTCCTAAGACAAGCCCGAAAAAAATGCTTGTGTAAGGTGTAAGCCCAGCCCCAAGTACTAAAAGTGCGAGAAGATAGAGCATCCACTTTCGTTGTCGAACAACCATTCTTTCATAATTCAACATTCCTCACTCTTCTCTTCTAAATCATTAAAGTAATAGAAAACTGTCCGCAAAAACTAATTTTTGCAGGAAGAACTTTTGCTCTTGTATTTTTCATACTGTTTTTCCTTCAGAAAGCACATAGTTATGCAGTATAAAATAATACAATCCACACCTTGCAATTCTACCTTAGCGATACAGCATTGTCAATTAGTATCAGTTATTGACAATAAGGGTATAAAAGCGTACACCTTACATGCTTTTTGCTCTGCCCCTTTGCCATTATAAAGGAAGAATCCTGTCGAAAGGATGACATTTTTGTGAACATTTTTTTGGTATTTAGTCGCTTAAAAAACTCTTTACTTATTCGGCTGAGCACCATCTATCATCAGCTCTGTTTCATGGCTTTCATAAGCTCCACTTTCCAGTTCGACGGTAATGACTGCTTTATAGTAGCCTGGATTAATTTTTACATTCTCTATTTCCCCTTTATTCATCCCAATGTCAACATCTTTTAATGTAAGTAGCTTTTGTTTATACAAGAGTGATTCAGCATCATATAGATGGACGTCAACTTTATTTGCACGTTCAGTCATATACAACTGGTATGTATATGTATGATTATCGGAAAAAGGGTTCAATGAAAATTGAAAGCCTGTTGCCTTTTCATAGTCTGCTGTTTGATTAACGAATAAATACGGTAAATGGATTGTTTTTTCCGTATCTTTACTTTCAAGTACAATCCAGTCTTGATAGATCCCTTCATTTATAAGGGAAGGAATTGTAGTCAATTCAATTGGCAGTTGTTTTTTCTCCCCTTTTTTCACAGTAAAGCTTTGCGGTAATTTAAAGGTTAATCCTTTTCTCTGCTTCGGAATGTTGAAATGGAAGGTTTGGGGCGCATCAGACATATTTTCGATTGTTATATTTCTTTCATTTATTACTTTATAATCTTCCATTTTTCCAAAAGTGAGTAATGGCTCAGTTATGATTGTTTTCGTGTGTAACGCTTGGCTAATTGAAATATTTCCCATCCCCTGAACGTTCGGCTCAAGCAGTTCTCCATCTACTTTTATTGGCTGTGCGGTTGTTTTTAAAGCGCCAATAATTTGTTTGTTTGTCCAATTAGGCTTTGCTTCTTTAATGACGGCAATCGCGCCGGTCACATGGGGAGCTGCCATGCTTGTTCCATTAAAAGCATCGTAGCCGCCGGGAACGGTGCTCAAAATATTTGTTCCGGGTGCGAGAATATCAGGCTTTATTCGCCAGTTCACAGTTACCGGCCCCCTGGAGCTGAAGGTAGCTGTCGTTGTTTCCATCTCTTCATATCTTGTATCCATGTACAATGTTTTGGTCTTCATTTTATTCAGCAACCATTTTCCGTCATTACCCGCTATAGCTGCAGCAGGAATTGTAATTGGATCTTCTTCATTTGTAATCGCTCCCTGAAATGCCTCATCGTTATTATAAATGATTGCCGCAACCGCGCCTTTTTGTTCTGCTGTTTGAATGAGTTCATAAAAAGGTGTTTCTGATCGTGTTATAACCGCTATTTTACCATTTATATCCCCCTGTTCAGCGAGTCGAACGATTGGATAATCTTTCGACAGGTTCCACGGAACGGAGCCGTCCACTGGAGATATTTGGATCGTTTTTTCATTTAAAGGCTCATATATATAAGGGATTTTCTGCGGATTAGTTGCCGCTCCGACTCCAACTGCTTTTGATGCTGTAGCAGGAGATCCGACCGTCCAGTTGTCCGGCCCGTCATTACCATTAGCTATGACAACTGCTGTTCCAAGCTCTACTGCTTTATTCACCGCTTTGCTTGTCGGATAATCCGGTCCATTCACCGTATTGCCAAGCGATAAATTAATAATATCCATTCCATCTTTCACAGCTTGTTCCATTGCGGCAATAACCTGAATCGAACTACCTGCTCCGCCAGGACCCAATGCCCGATAAGCATAAATATCCGCATCTGGAGCCACACCTTTCAGACTTCCATTTGATGCGATAATCCCCGATACATGGGTGCCATGAGCAGTTGGCATTCCTTCAGACGGTTGTGTTTCCATTGGATCGTCATCCAAATCAACAACATCATAACCACCTTTGTAATTTGCATTTAGATCAGGATGATTATAATCGATGCCGGTATCAACCACCCCCACTTTAACTCCTTTCCCTGTGTAATTCGTATCATTTATGGCAGAAGGAAGGACAACATTTGATTTGCCGAATAGTTCATATTCGTTCGGCATGTTGATCGGATTTTGCATTGTTTTGTATGTATGGACAGGATGGACGGCTTTGACAAAATCCTGACGACCTGCCCTAACCAATTTTTCCGGCTTCCCTTGTAATGCGATACCGGTGAATAGCGTGTCATAAACAGCTACCACTTTCACGAAGGGATGATGCAATTCCAAGTATTCCTCATGTTCACTTGGATCCCCTTCTACCTCTATAATGATAGAATCCTGATCTTGTTGTTCTGTTGACGCGTCAATGGTATCAGGCGTAAAAATAAGCTGGGATAACGATAAGAATAGAAGGACAAGTATGTGCATATAGGGGGGGCTCCTTTTTTAAAAAAAATCAAAAAGTATAAAATTTTGTTTATAGCTATCTAGCTTCGACGTACAAATTTTTTCGATGGGAAGAAAGCGTAGCTACAGTCCCAGGATGTTCTAGTGCAAGTCTTTTCGGTGGGGCGAGCATTCACGCGCAGTCCCAGGACGTGGCGTTCTAAGCCTGCCAGCCCAGCCCCTCGAGGTCTTAAGCAATAACTCTTCGTGACAATAACCGCCGCTACGATTTCTTGCTTAAGCTATGCCTGAGGCTGACCAGGGCGCTTGCGCTTTTCTTAGCCTTAGTTTTTGGAAAAAAAGGAGGAATATACATTAAATCACTCTGTAAAACAAACACCATCGAAGTTGTTTTTATTCAATAAACCCACTTAAAAAACGTCAAAAAAACAGCTAATGGGAAGACATTAACTGTTTTGTGTTTTATATATTTAATTAGTGTACTGAAGTTGAATCACAATCGACAGTACACATGATTAATTTTTTGAATCAAAATATTCTACAATCGCGTCGGCAATTCGTGCTGAAGCATGTCCATCACCGTATGGATTAGCTGCTTGTGCCATTTCCTTGTATGCTGATGGGTCAGAAAGTAATTCATTGGCCATATTGAAAATGGTCTCTTCATCGGTTCCGGCAAGCTTTAATGTCCCCGCATCAATCCCTTCCGGACGTTCAGTCGTGTCACGCAGCACGAGAACCGGCACACCAAGTGAAGGCGCTTCTTCCTGAATACCACCGGAATCCGTCAGAATTAAATGGGATTTCGCTGCAAAGTTATGAAAATCTACAACGCCAAGCGGTTCAATTAATTGTATCCGGTCATCGTTCCCGAGAATTTCATCGGCTGTCTGTTTAACGACTGGATTTAAATGGACGGGATAGATAACACGGATATCGTCGTGTGTTTCAACGAGACGTTTTATTGCTCGAAACATTTGCTCCATGTTATTTCCGAGATTTTCGCGACGATGGGCTGTCATTAATACTAATCGGTTGTTATCAAGACCATCCAGTAACGGGTGCGTATAACTCGAATCAACGGTTGTTTTTAATGCATCAATCGCCGTATTCCCTGTTACAGTGATGCTTTCTGGCGCTTTATTTTCATTTAACAAATTTTGTTTCGATTTATCCGTCGGCGAAAAGTGTAAATCAGCCATCACACCAGTTAGTTGCCGGTTCATTTCTTCCGGATAAGGGGAATATTTATCCCACGTACGTAAACCTGCTTCCACATGTCCGAGCGCAATTTGATTGTAATAAGCAGCAAGTGAAGCGGCAAAAGTTGTACTAGTATCGCCATGAACGAGTACGATATCCGGCTTTGTTTCTTTCATTACTTCATCAAGACCTTCGAGCGCTCTCGTCGTAATTTGGGCGAGTGATTGCTTGCTTTTCATAATGTTTAGATCATAGTCTGCAGTGATATCGAAAATTTCCATGACTTGATCGAGCATTTCTCGGTGTTGCGCTGTAACAGTAACGATCGATTCGAATTCATCGGATCGTTTATTCAGTTCTAATACAAGGGGTGCCATTTTAATTGCTTCCGGCCTTGTCCCGAAAATCGACATCACTTTAATTTTTTTACGCATGCCATCGTTTCACTCCAATTTATATTCGTTCACACAGTTCTCCTATAACTAGCAAAAATACCAACAACTTCCAAGCATTCTATTAGTTAAAACATTTTATTGTTACACTTCACAAAAAAATCGAAATGGAACTATTTCGTACCAAATAGACGATCTCCAGCATCACCAAGACCAGGTACGATATATCCTTTTTCATTCAATTCATCGTCAAGTCCACCTAAGTATATGTCAACATCGGGATGGTTTTCTTTAATTAATTCCACGCCTTCAGGAGCAGCAATTAAACACATCAAGCTTATACTTTTTGCACCGCGTTTTTTCAACGAATCAATGGCATCATTGGCAGATCCGCCAGTTGCAAGCATCGGATCAAGGACAATCAATTTACGCTCGGCAATATCAGACGGTAACTTAATATAATATTCGACAGGCAGTAATGTTTCCGGGTCACGATAAAGCCCAACATGACCGACCCGAGCAGCAGGAAGTAAATTAAGCATTGCATCTACCATTCCTAATCCTGCTCGCAAAATTGGAATCAAGCCAATTTTTTTACCGGCTAATATATTCGATTTCGCTTCTTTCACAGGAGTCTCAACTGTTATTTCCTTCAGTGGAAGATCTCTCGTAATTTCAAAAGCCATCAACATGGAAACTTCATCAACGAGCTCTCGGAACTCTTTCGTTCCCGTGTTTTTATCTCTTATGTATGTTAACTTATGCTGTATTAGCGGATGTTCCAGTACAAATACGTTGCTCACGCTATTACATCCTCTCTTATTTTAGTCCATCGTCAAAATTGTACAGAAAAAGACTACAGCTTTCAAGCGTGAATCCTTCGATTACGTTAAGAAATGAATCTAGATATGTTTTGATCAATGCATTGTATATAAATTACTATTGCAAATATGGAAATGGTCAACATTGGGCAAAATGACACTATACTTGCAGAGGTCAACACCTTTATGGATGATCCAAAAGTTCGTTATATTTATACATACCCTATAAATATAGCTAGCAGGAACACTGTCGAAAAAGTGTGTCTGCTAGCTTATTTTATAAACTATATTTTATCCGCGCACATGCTGTAACCACTCTTTTTATACGTAAAGTGGAAATTTGCTCGTTAGCTCTAATACGCGCTTGGAAGCTTCCTCTAATTTAGCTTCGTCTTCATGGTTCTTCAATGTTAAAGCAATAATTGCTGCGACTTCCTTCATATCGGTTTCTTTAAACCCACGTGTCGTTACAGCCGCTGTTCCTACACGGACACCGCTCGTTACAAATGGACTTTCCGTATCATATGGGATTGTGTTCTTATTTGCGGTTACACCGACTTTATCAAGCACTTCCTCGGCTACTTTTCCAGTCAGTTGTAACGGTGTAACATCAAGCAGCAACAAATGATTGTCTGTACCTCCGGAAACGATGCGGATTCCTTCTTCAGTCAAGGCTTCACTGAATGCTTTGGCATTGGCGATAATTTGTTTAACATATGTTTTAAAATCTTCACTTAGCACTTCTTTAAATGAAGCTGCTTTTGCAGCAATCACGTGCATTAAAGGGCCTCCCTGCAAACCCGGGAAGACGGTTTTATCAATTTGCTTTGCATATTTTTCTTTGCATAAAATCATGCCGCCACGTGGACCGCGCAATGTTTTATGTGTCGTCGTTGTAACAAAGTCCGCATACGGGATCGGATTTGGATGAAGTCCAGCAGCGACAAGCCCGGCAATATGTGCCATATCAGCCATTAAATACGCCCCAACTTCATCTGCAATTTCCCGAAATTTGCTGAAGTCAATTTCACGAGAATAAGCACTGGCACCTACTACAATTAGCTTCGGTTTTACTTCTTGTGCTTTATTTAAAACATCATCATAATCAATTAATTCTGTTTCCTTGTCCACGCCATATTCAACAAAATTATAAAACTTGCCGCTATAGTTAACCGGACTGCCATGAGTTAAATGCCCACCGTGGCTTAAGTTCATGCCTAATACCGTGTCGCCAAGTTCCAAGATTGTGAAGTAAACGGCCATGTTTGCTTGGGCACCAGAGTGTGGTTGTACATTCACATGATCTGCACCAAAGATTTCTTTAGCACGATCGCGTGCCAAATTCTCGGCAACGTCGACATACTCGCACCCACCGTAATATCGCTTATCCGGATATCCTTCTGCATATTTATTCGTCAGTACAGAACCTTGTGCTTCCATTACAGCTTCCGATACAAAATTTTCCGAGGCGATGAGTTCTATTTTTTCCTGCTGTCGTTTTCTCTCCGCTTGGATTGCTTCGTATAGCTCTTGATCATCACGCTTTAAATGTTCCATTCCTTGAACCTCCCGTATTTCACCGATTTTCATTTCAATACTTTTTTATCATATCAAAAATTGATAGGTTGTTCATGTATTATACGTACCGACTATTCTACCAAAAAAGGAACCGTCTGTCTGTTTCCATCTCCCGCTTGTCGACAGACGCTGCGATGAAAAAACAAGCAACTACACAATGTACAGCATTTATTCGGCTGCAAAAGAAAATTGTGTTTCGCAGGTAAATCGTCCGTTTTCAAACGTTTTTTCCTTCAAATAAATATAATTGTTTTTGTCAACAAGTAAAACGGTTGAGGCGCGTGTGCCATAATCGGGCATAACAATAAACTGGGACGATAATTTACGCTCCAAATCATAACCCACTCCTGTATCAGGAAGATTTTCATCATTTGCTTCCGTCGTGTCGGAAATCGTCCGAAACAATTCATCTGGTTGATCAATCGTTTGATTAACACTTGTATATGATTTTAAATTTTTATTTCCTTGTATCACTTTTGGCCATGGCGTATTCAAAAAGTGATTGCTTAACCCGTGCGTACCCGGGGAGATCTGTTTAACCTCATTTTCAATATTAGAATAATAAAAAAGTTGATCTGGATCTCCAACTATAATGTTATAACCATTATATTCCTGGCGGTGCTTTTGCAACGAAGCTATATACTCAGCAGGTGCTGTATCCTTTTTTAAATAATTAGCCACTATGTCCCCGCGCGAACGTGGACTGATTGCTTTTTGACTCGAATCGCGATAGTTGGTCAAAGCAGCAAATCGACCTGTTTTTGTAATTCCAAGCCATGTTCCCATTCGTTGTAAATCTCGACCGGCCAAAATTTGCGGATAATCTTCCCAAAAGTGAGCTGCAGCTGTCGGTCGATTGTAGAATTCATCTCGATTCGCTGTCAAGATGAGTTTATAGTTCGGATGCTCATGAAATTGAAAGTTAATCAAGCACATTCAAATCTTTCCTTCCGGTTCCGTTGAGTAAAGCTAAACGCCCTTTTAACCGCGTAGGTTAAGAGGGCATTGAAAAGCTATCGCTATATTATCTTGTTAAAAACAGCTTTAATGCTTTTTCAGCAGTTTGAACTTCTATCACTATTACCTTTTTAGGCATTAGCTAAAAATATTTCCAGGCTTCATGAAAATTATTTATAGCAAGCACGGACTCCACCAACAAGCTTTGGTCTAGTGCGGGCTCCTGTTACCCGTGCCTCTCCGACCATTTTTTGTTCAAATCGAAGTGGGACGGCAACGTGCTTTAAATGCATACCGATCATCGTATCACCGATATCCATGCCCGCATGTGCATGAATCGTTTCTACTACAACAGGGTCCTTCTTCTGTTTGTATGCATATGCAGCCATGGACCCGCCGGCTTTAGCTACTGGTATGACTGCTACATCATCCAATCGCAGATTTTGCAATAGTTCACGGTCGATAACGAGTGCCCGATTTAAGTGTTCACAACATTGAAACACAAGGTGAATACCTGTTGCTTGTTCCAGCTTTTCGAGTTGCTCCAAAATAACTGCTGCTATTTCTTCACTACCGGAAGTTCCAATATGTTCCCCAGCAACTTCGCTTGTCGAGCAGCCAATAACAAATAACTGCCCTGCTTTTAAGTGTCCACTATTTTCCCATTCGGAAACAATTGTAGCCATATCCTTTTTCACTCGGTCCAAAAACTGTTTCATTTCTCATTCACCTTTCTTTCGTTGTGGGAGCAATGGAAACTGCACCATACACCCGCTGATTTGAGCAAGTCTTATTCATTTTCGTAGGTTGCTATTTTTCCTATTCGATTTGCATGGCGACCACCATCAAATTCTGTTTCTAACCATACTTTGGCAATTTCTCGTGCCAGTCCTGGTCCAACTACACGCTCTCCCATTGCAAGCACATTGGAGTCATTATGCTGCCTTGTTAGCTTTGCACTGTACACATCATGGGTCAACGCACATCGAATGCCTTTTACTTTATTTGCGGATATTGACATGCCGATACCCGTTCCACAAATAAAAATTCCACGGTCAAACTCGCCCTCAGCCACTCGCTTCGCAGCCGGTAACGCATAGTCCGGATAATCAACAGAAGTTGTACAGTCACAACCGGTATCCTCGTATTCAATACCCATTTCCTCCAGCAAGCTGATCACTTCATTACGCACTGTCATGCCAGCATGATCTGCTGTTATAATTACTTTCATTTTATTCAGCACCCTTCTTTGTTGGCTTTCAAACTCATAAAATAGGCTTTTTGATTAATCGATCCTTCTATCTTTATTTTACGCTTATTTTTTTACATTTTAAACTGATTGATTTGCTCTTTTAACCGTTGAGCTTGTTTATCCAGTTGCTCCGCTAAATAATCGACCTCATCAATCGTACTCGTTTGTTCTTGTACGGCTGCATTCACTTCTTCGGATGCAGCGGATGTTTCTTCAGCGATTGCAGCTACTTCCTGTGATTGCTTCACCGTTCCTTGAATGGATTCCAATTGCTTACTGACGAGGTTTGTAATGGTATCGACCTCAGATGCTACTTCTACAATCGAACCGGACATTTCCTCAATCGCTTTATTCGTTTTCACACCGCTTTTTGCTTCTTTATTTGCATGTTCCACATTATCATTAATCTGATTAACAACTAGATTTACCCCGTTTTGAATTGCTACAATTAGATCGGATATCCGTTGAACGGCTTTCGCACTTTGATCAGCCAGTTTACGAATTTCATCAGCAACAACGGCAAATCCACGTCCATGCTCACCAGCTCGTGCAGCTTCAATTGACGCATTAAGAGCCAACAAATTTGTCTGTTCAGCAATTTCACCAACCATCGTAATGATTGTTTCAACTTGCAGTGCATTTTGTTTTAAATGCTCGACATCCTTTAACGATGCTTCTTGTTCGGTTGCCAGTTTTTGAATCCCTTCGACTAATTTGTTTACCACATCTTTGCTCGTATTTAACGTCTCTAACATTTCATTTGACTTTTGTTTTGATTGGTCCGCTTTCTCTTGTACCTCTTCAGCAAGTCTCGTTGCTTCTTCCACTGCTTCAGCTGTTTCTTGAATAGCTTCGGCCGAACTGACCGCACCTTTAGAAATATCATCTGAAGAAGCGCTAATCATTTCGGAATGATCAGCTGCTTGATTTGCTACTTTTTTTATTCGAACAACATTATCATTCGTATGCTCAAAGTTCGATTCAATATTATGCACCATATTCGTAATATTTTTCAACATCGTATCAAAGGCAATACTTAATGAGCGGATTTCATCATCCGATTTTGGAATATTGATCGTTTGACTCAAGTCCCCTTTTGCTGCATATGAAGCAGCCGCTTCCAGTTCTTGCAAAGGTTTCGTAATAATCCGTGCAGCAAAAAAAGCTAGAATACCTGACCAAATGACCCCCAACACGAATATAATAATAATGTACAGCTGTTCCGGTATTGCATAAACAGACTGTACATAATCATTAATTATATAGATGAAAATTGCACTAAATGAATAAGTAATTATTGCTAAAATCGTTATAAATAACACGAGCTTTCTCCGTAAATTAAATCGATATTTTTTCCCCATTTTCGTTTCCCTGCCTACTTTTTAATTTTTTTTATTAATAAATCAATATACGTTTCCAATTCATGCATTGTTTTCTCATAGATTAGCAAATCTCCACCAAATGGATCGGAAATGTCATAGCTACCCAGTTCTTTTTCCAATTGATTTATTTTGATTATATCGTTTTCCAGGTGCTTATTGATTGCTTCTGTTAACGCTTCAGATGTGATATTTGGATTATTCTGGATAAACAACGCTCGTTTTTTTTCTAAACTCGCATAGGACTTTTTGAGTGTATCCCATACTTCTTTATCGGCTTCTGAAACGTATTCTTTAAGGGTAAAATATTTATTTTGAAAGTCAGGGAAATTTACAATTAACACCTGTTTATGCTGGGTTGTCATGACAAGCACAACATCAGCCCATTCCAATAAGCTTTGTGTAACGGGCTGCGACAGATGATTGGATGTTATCCGTTTTTTTTCTAATGTTTTCATGGCTAATGGATTGGCCGGCTCATTTTCGCCTGCAAAAATACCCGCTGAACGCACAGCAGCTCCCGGCATTTTACTTTTCATCAACGCCTCAGCCATTGGACTGCGACACGTATTTCCTGTACAAATAAACAAGATATTCATGATAAGCCTCCGTTCATTCATCGTCCTTTAAATATATCACATGAACAGCTATCATGACAGAAAATATAGAGGATCTCAGCTATTGGAGATAGACGGTTTTATGTATAGCTGGGAAATTTAACTACCACAGGGATAATAAGATGGGGTAAACACTTAAAGAAGAAGGATACTTGTTCATACAATCACAAAAGAGTATATAACTCGTTATCATCGGTTTTTTATATTAAGAAAATAAAATATACATGCCAAAAGCACTTAAAATACTGCCACCTAAAAGTTCACTGTACGCTCCTAAATAGCCGCGCACTTTTCTGCCCAGAAGCATTCCCGTCCACGTTAACACCATGCTCATGACGCCAAACATAAAAAGAACGATAGCCGTTTTTGCATTGGATAAACCGAGACTTAACCCAACGGAAAAACTGTCCATGCTAACGGAACAGGCCAAGATAAACAAGTGTATACCTGAAGGCATGACATTCCGGACCTTCCCTTGGCTGAAAGCAGAAAAAAACATATGTGATCCAATTCCGATTAATAATAGGCCACCTGCAAGCGTTGCATAATGACCGATCGTTCCTGAAATTGCCTTACCAAGCAGTATTCCAACAAAAGGGAAAATAATATGAAGCATCCCAATAAGTAGGCCAATCATAGCAATTCTTTTTAGGCGTGGCCTTTTCATTCCAAGTCCCAAGCTTACAGAAAATGCATCCATACCTAATGCAAAAGCCATAAATAATAAGGATACAATCCCCCCCATATCGTTCATTACCATTTGAAAACCCCTCCTTGGGACACGCTTTTAGAAATATATGCACGTAAGGAGGGATATATGAACTTTCACTCATTATCCAGATCATTAATAATGAACGGCTTTTGTTTTCGTTCTTTAATTCCTATTTCTTTTTTTATCTCATTTAGATCTTTTAATATCGTTAATGTGTTCATCCACGAACCAATAACAGCAATGAATAATATGACGAAACCAATAATAATAAGTACAACCAAAACATTCACCTCCATACACAGGCGCTAGATGTTGGTTTTTCTGTGAAGCAGATGCTTTAAAAATAGCAGCAACACCCCTCTACTGACCCGTGGAGCCAGCTAGTAAAAAAACACTGTTCTTAAAGTATTCGAGTTGCTGCTTTTTTTAATCGATTCATTACGGCTTGTCCAATTCCTTGTTCGGGAAACGTTTCACATAGGATGAGGTCGATGTTTCTTTCTTTAAAAGTCCGAAGTGCCTCATACAATGCTGCTGCTATTTCTTCCGGTTGACGTCCAAGTGAAATGAGCTGATCTGCCTCCAATAATTGTGCCGTGTCAGTACTTGCTAGCACACCTATCCGTTTTCCAAGCTGTCGTTCTTCATTAATTACTTCTTGTATTTTGTGGTTAGAACCTGTTACGAGCCATAACGGCACATCGGGAGCGTAATGTTTATACTTCATGCCGGGTGATTTTGGTATTCCCTTCTCATTTGCAAGCGCAGGATCAATGATTACTGGTCCAACTGCCGCTTCAAGCTCGTCCTTTGTCACTCCACCCGGACGTAAAATAATAGGCATTTTCCCAGTACAGTCAATAACCGTAGATTCGACGCCAACACCTGTTGGGCCATCAGCCAGAATACCGGCAATTTTTCCATGCAAATCATTCCATACGTGCGTCCCATTAGTCGGACTTGGCTTACCTGATACATTTGCACTTGGTGCAGCAATAGGGAGATTAACCTTTTCCAATAATTGGATTGCAATAGGGTGATCGGGAATACGGACCGCTATCGTATCAAGCCCACCTGTAACATTCGCGGCACACGTTCCGTTAGTTGGCAATATATACGTTAATGGGCCTGGTGAAAAATGTTGTATTAGTTTCTCTACAAAAGGAGGAATGTGCGTAACAAGCTTATATAGTTGCTCTTTTGTCGCTGTATGAACGATAAGTGGATTATCTTGTGGTCTCCCTTTCGCTTTAAAAATTTTAGCAACAGCCGCTTCACTTGTTGCATCTGCACCCAACCCGTATACTGTTTCCGTCGGGAAGGCTACGGGAAGACCTTTTTTTAGACAAGCAGCTGCTTCCGTAATTGCTTCGTCGATCGTTTGTTTATTTGAATTAATTGTTAAATCCCAATATGTTGTTTGCATCGTGATTTCTTACCTCTTTTCTGTCATTTACATTTTAGTTGATCATTAGTCTTTTAGCAAAAACAAGATTGCAAGAACGTATCTCGCCTTTGTTGGATTATTGACTAAATTGTTTAAATGAAACAAGGAAAAAGCCTGCCATTATTGCTGACAGACTTCTTTATTATCGTTTTAAAGGGTGTTTATAAAAATATTTTAGCGTTTTCAACTTCTGTATCTATATTCCAAGGTCTCCTCGATTCAAGAAACTTTGTAGGACCACCAATTACCTTGTGTTATTGGATATTCTTCTGAAAACACACTTTCTTTTTGCGGATTAAATTGCAGTGCTTCCAACAATAAATCAATTACCGGCTGATGACTATGGACGTAAATGACTTTTGCTTGCTTTCTTTTAACAAGTGTTAAAATTCCTTCCAGTAAATATGGAAGTCTAGCTGCGTGCGTCTGTGTAATATACAGTTGTTTCAGCCAAAAAATTCCTTCTTCCATTTGTTCGAGACTAAAGCATCCTTCAATTGCACCTTCAACTTCTACAACGTAACCGGAATAAAGTAATGATTCTTTCTTAATATCTTTATTTCGGTCTAAAAAATGAGCAAGTGTATTCTCGGATGCACGGTTTGCTGGCATAATATTCATTGTATCACCTCGGATAATTTTAATAACAGCTCATCACGTTATTATGAACAGTCTATGCACTTTTATTACAATCTATGTCCATCCGAACCATTCAAATAGAAAAAAATTCACTTCCACTTCATCTGCTTCTTTCTCATTATCCTCTACCTGTTCATTTTGTTCAGCACTTTGTTCAGCACTGTTTTCAGCATCGGCTTTTACATCGATACCTTCATCCGCAACCGAACCTTCCTCCATCTCATCTTCTGCTACACTCGTTCCGTTGGAAAAGTCTAAAAAGCAAAGCGGAGGAAACAGGACACACCACCAGTTAGATCCTTTCCCTTCTCCAAGTGTAATAAGTACTGCTTCATATTCTCCTGGAGGATAGACATAAGATCCATACAGTTTCATTGGAAACGAAACATTTTTTCCATATTCCACATGTGCTGTTTGGGTTTTATTTTCATCTTTTAATACATCTTGAACGATCGCTTTAATTTGTGGAAGACGGGACTCAATTAAACGTCGCGCTTCATCAATATCGGTTAATTCTTCTACCCAAGTCGTAATTTCCGCATTGACTTCATCACGTATCAATTGTTTTATATGCTGATCCTTCTTATCATCACTATTGGCTAAAATGCGTAAACGAATTGCTTCGTCAGGGATGATTTGGTATTCCTGATCTGAATGTACGACGTTCTCTGATGGACCATGAATTGGAATGGTTAACGAAATAATAAATATAATGACCGATACAATTGTTTTTTTCATGACCGAATTAGCTCCTTCCATTGACTTACTAGAAAGTATGGTCAGAGCAATTCATTTTTAAACTAGTAATCTAGCTTTTAATTTTAAAATGTAATTTTCGGTCGGACGAGAGCAATGAAGGGTGTATTTTTAAAATACCATTAAAAGAGATACTAGGGGGTTTATGGATGGGCAATATATCAGAACCGGGTTTTCTCGCCAGTTCAAAGAACAGAGATCATATTTAAACTGGCGAGATCAAAAAAGGAGTACATGCTTATTCCAGTTCAAGAGAAATGACAACAAAGGTCGTCTCATCCGCCGATCTGAATTGGAATGCATTGACCTTTTATAAGTTCTTACCATACTAAACAGAAAATGCGCTTACGCTACAATCGGTGCAGTAAGGACCTTATAATTACGCATTAAGTCAAGTGTCCAAGCACAATTCGTTCTCTGTTATTTATATCGATTATCGTACTTGTTTTTATGTTAGGATATGCGTTTTCCAACAGCGTAGATACCGATTCCCCTTGGTCATGTCCAATTTCAAACGCAATGAGTTTTAAATTAGTGCTCACATTGTGAGATTGGGAAATAATTTCTTTATACGATGCTAGTCCTCGTTCGTTCGCGAATAGTGCAAGCTCAGGATCAAAATTTTTCACCGTATCAGCCAGTTGCTCTTTTTCGTTCCAGTCAATATACGGAGGATTTGATACGATTATATGCGGTTGTATATTATTTTTAATGAGCGGCTCCAAAAAGTCCCCTTCCATAAAATGGACATCAGCATCAAGCCTGTCAGCATTTCTTGTCGCTGTTGTCAAAGCCTCTTTCGAAATATCCGTTGCATATACCGTTGCATAAGGAAGTTCCAATGCCAAAGTAGTCGCAACCACTCCACTACCTGTTCCGATATCAACAATTGTCAAATCGTCTTTTTCATTCATCTTTCCGGCGCTGGAAAGGACGCTTTGAACAAGTTCCTCGGTTTCCGGTCGCGGGATGAGAACGTGTTCATTCACGAGAAAATTTCTTCCATAAAACATGTCTGAACCAATGATATGCTGAACAGGAACGCCAGTCTTGGCATGGTTTTTGATGTCTCCCATGAAGGCATTTAAAACTGTTTCTGGTATGGTATCCCGCATCATTGTAAAAAATGCGGCTCTTGGCACATTTAGATGGTGCTGGAGCAGCATTTCGGCCACATGGCTATCCCTTCCATGGTTTTTTAAAAAAAGAGAAGCCCACGCTAGGACTTCATACTGTTTGTTTTGCTTCATTTCATTCACCAATTTGTTCCAATTTTTTCGTTTGTTCTTCCATTAGCATCGCATCAATAAACTCATCCAGCTTTCCTTCCAATATTTGATCAAGTTTTTGAATCGTTAATGAAATCCGGTGATCGGTAACTCGATTTTGCGGGAAATTGTACGTGCGAATTCGCTCGGAACGATCCCCAGTACCTACAGCGGATTTTCGATTCTCATCGTATTCTGCTTGGGCTTCCTGTTGAAATTTATCATAAATCCGTGCGCGTAATACTTTCATCGCTTTTTCTTTATTTTTAATTTGTGATTTTTCATCCTGACACGAGACGATAATTCCTGTTGGTTCATGTGTTAGCCTTACAGCGGACATGGTTGTGTTGACACTTTGCCCGCCAGGTCCACTGGAAGCAAAAGTATCTACGCGAATATCGTTGTCATTCAATTCAATTTCCACTTCTTCTGCTTCTGGCAATACAGCGACCGTAGCCGTGGATGTGTGAACTCTACCGCCTGATTCCGTTTCGGGTACACGTTGTACGCGATGCGCGCCATTTTCATATTTAAGCTTGGAATACGCACCATTTCCATTAATCATGAAAATAATTTCCTTATAACCGCCAACTCCGGTCGTATGGGATTCAATCACTTCAATTTTCCAGCGATTATTTTCCGCATACCGGGAATACATTCGGTACAGGTCGCCGGCGAACAATGCTGCTTCATCCCCGCCGGCAGCACCACGTATTTCCATAATCACGTTTTTATCATCATTCGGATCTTTAGGTAACAGAAGTAATTTTATTTCTTCCTCAAGCACTTCTTTTTTCTCAGAAAGCTCGCTAATTTCCATTTTTACCATATCGGTCATTTCATCATCCAAATTTTCTTCCAGCATCAATTTGGCATCATTTAATTCATTTGTCACGGTTGTATATTCTCGATAAGTTGTGACAACTGCCTCCAACCCCGATTGTTCTTTGGAATATTCTCTGAGCTTATTTATGTCACTAATAACGTCGGGATCGCTTAGAAGTTTATTTAGCTTATTATAACGATCTTCCAACGATTGTAATCGATCCAACATGCAAGACTTCACCTCTTTTTGATTAAGGCTCTTTTAGCATTGTGCTTACTAGTCGAGCCATTGCTATTCCAATTACAAATTACTTCCAAATTGGCTTTTGGTAATCTTTCTTAACGGTTTAACTACGCTGTGCAATTATAATATACCGATATACATGCGGTCAAAAATCTCTTTATGGACATACGTTGTTTAATTCGAAATTATGGTGAAAATATGGAACAAGAATTCATCTATACTTTTGACATGTGATGTCTATTTTTCGAAGACTTCACCTTATTCGGTACTTCATGATGGTGGCGGCAACGGGGCTCATACGATTCCGAGGCACCAACTAAAATAATCGGGTCATCGTAAGACGCCGGTTTTCCATTAATAAGCCGCTGGGTTCTGTTCGCAGCAAATCCACATATAGGGCAAATGGCCGTAAGCTTGCTTACCGATTCACTGGACACAATTAGTTGTGGCATCGGGCCAAATGGCTCTCCACGAAAATCCGTATCCAATCCTGCCACAATCACCCGTTTATTCGCATGTGCCAATTTGTCTGCAACCGTAACGATGTCGTCATTAAAAAACTGTGCTTCATCGATGCCAACAACATCAATCGACTCATCAACATGATCGATGATTTCCGAAGCGTCTTTAACAGGGTGAGCAATAATAGTAGATCCGTTATGAGATACAACAGATTCCTCGTCATAGCGATCATCGATGATTGGTTTAAAAACGCGCACCGTTAAATTTCCATATGCTGCCCGTCTCACTCTACGGATCAGCTCTTCCGATTTGCCAGAAAACATGCTTCCGCAAATCACCTCTACTGAACCGAAATTTTGTTGTTCAAACATACACACACTTCCTTCACTACGCTAAGTCGTTATTATCTACTTCTATTAGTTTACCATTAATAAGATGTAATTCAGCTTATTTACTAATATTTTTTTAAAAATAATAAAGCATAAAGTGGATCTTCATTCAGTAGGAATTTCTTTTCCTTTCCCACTGATTAAGAAACAAATTCACGTTTGATGTTTCACGCGTAAAGGTGGAGGTATGACAGCCCCGTTATAATAAAAATTTGCGCATAGCTGTCTAGCTCTGATGCGCACAATTTTGTTCGGCAGGACTTACATTTACATCCAGTCCCAGGTTGTTGTGCTTTTAGCCAGCGAGGGCGCTTGCGCTTTTCTTAATTAATCGTAAATACAAAAAACAGGCAAATTAATTGCCTGTTTTAACTACTGTCCATCGCGGCACAGTTTATTCGAGAAAAAATTACTTCATGTTATATTTTTTCTTAAAGCGGTCTACACGTCCGCCAACTCTATCTGCTTTTTGCTTACCTGTATAGAATGGGTGTGTGTCTGAACTAATCTCGATACGGATGACGGGATACGTATTTCCGTCTTCCCACTCCATCGTTTCGTCGGAGCTTTTCGTTGAACCACTTAAAAATTTGTAATCCGAAGTCGTATCAAGAAAAATTACTTTTCTATATTCCGGATGAATTTCTGTTTTCATGTCTTTCCACTCCTTTTTGCCCTGAATCCCTTGGAAACAGAGTTATAAACCATAAATGCAATCAATCTAAACTCACATAAAAGATTATAACAGCGTGTGTATTCGAATGCAATAGAGATGGGCATTACAAATTAAATTTTTTATTTGTCTGGTACAACATTCTGTATTGAAATCCCATAGCCCATAGCATCATTGCAGCCTGTTTTACCGGGTCGTCCCACGCCGTTTCATCTCATCTTCCATCATATGAAAAAATTCTTCATTATTTTTAGTAGAGCGTAGACGTTTTAAGAATCGCTCGGTAAAGTCTTGGGAATCCTTCATTGCTTTACGAATTGCCCACATTTTATCTAGGTGATATTTCGGAACGAGCAGTTCTTCTTTTCGCGTACCAGATCGTAATATGTCAATTGCCGGAAAAATTCTTCGTTCCGCCAAATTGCGGTCAAGATGTAATTCCATATTTCCTGTACCTTTAAACTCTTCATAGATGACATCATCCATCCGAGAACCGGTATCAACTAAAGCTGTTGCTAAAATAGTGAAACTGCCGCCTTCTTCAATATTTCGTGCCGCTCCAAAAAAACGTTTCGGTCGATGGAATGCAGCCGGATCAATCCCACCAGACAGTGTTCGTCCACTTGGCGGAATGACTAAGTTATATGCCCGGGCTAAACGGGTAATACTATCCATCAATACGATGACATCATGCTTATGTTCCACAAGTCTCATCGCTCTTTCCAATACTAGTTCGGATACTTTAATATGACTTTCCGGCACTTCATCGAATGTCGAGCTGACAACATCAACATTTGAATGGACGGAACGCTCGATATCCGTAACTTCTTCTGGACGTTCATCGACTAATAAAATAATTAATTTTGCGTCTGGATGGTTTTCAGAAATGCTATTGGCAACTTCCTTGATCAACATTGTTTTACCGGCCTTTGGAGGGGCGACAATGAGACCGCGCTGGCCATATCCGACCGGGGTCATCAAATCAATAATTCGTGTGGATATATTTTTTTGTTCTTGCTCCAAACTCATGAATCGATCTGGATAAAGTGCTGTCAATGCTGGAAAATGAACACGCTCTTTAGCCGTTTCCGGGTCTTCATCATTTACTGCATCCACATGTAATAATCCATAATACCGTTCATTCTCTTTAGGCGGCCGGACTTTTCCGGATACTTTATCTCCATTTCGCAGATCAAACCTGCGTATCTGTGAAGCTGATATATAAATATCCTCAGCACTAGGTGAATAATTAATCGGGCGCAGGAACCCAAACCCTTCGGACGGAATAATTTCTAACACGCCATCCATGAATAAGAATCCGTCCTTTTCCGCTTGTGCTTTTAAAATAGCAAAAATCAATTCACGTTTCGTCAGCTTTGCATAGTAAGAAACTTTGTATTCGCGTGCAAGCGCATATATTTCTTTCAGCGTTAATGTTCCCAAATGAGAAATTGTTAATGAAGCCACTCAATCACCACGTCCATTCATTTTTTCGATTCGTTAAAATTTTTATTCTAAATTACATTTTCCTATAATTTAATAGATTCGTATGCTTACTTTTATAGAGAGTTACGATAAGATGATGATAAAGAAATAAAGGTAAGCGATTGACTAAAAGAAGTTTAAGTATATAGTGCTGAAGATTTGTCGGAAGCTGAATTTGAAGTTTATATTCATTATTTATTTTAACCAACAACTGTTCCCCGTAAACATCTATCATTTTACTTGTATACTAAATGATTTTCAACTGTTCCCGATAAAAACTTGCCATTCGTATACATCTTATAATGTCTGATAATTACCTGTTATAAACATGGATTCTTGTTTGAGAAGACTCTTTGCAGGGGGAATCTTGACCATTCCAAAGGCATACGTGTGAAATAGTAATTTATAGTTTAGATATTCGATGTTCGGAACATGTAAAGTTATACAATATCATGATCAGTCTATACTAGTGTTTGCGTAACTTGGAAAAAGAGAGCCATGTAAAAGGAATGGCTCTTCTTCTCTCCTTAGTCAGCTAGCTTTTATGCGGATCCATTACGAGATTCGGTTTTTTCCTCAAGCTGTGTTCCCCATCAATAAAACGAATGGTTCCACTACGAGCTCGCATGACGACTGTTTGTGTCGTTGCACTCGAACCTCTAAATTGAACCCCTTTTAATAACTCCCCATCCGTGACACCGGTCGCAGCGAAAATAGCGTCGTCACCGGCACAAAAATCATCCATATAAAAAACTTTTTCCATATCGGTTATTCCCATTGTTTTGCAACGTTCTACTTCTTCATTGTTCGAAGGGACTAGTTTTCCTTGAATTTCCCCGCCAAGACACTTTAATGCTACAGCAGCGAGAACGCCCTCGGGAGCTCCGCCAATTCCGAGTAAAATGTCTACGCCCGTCTCTTCAAATGCGGTATTCATTGCACCAGCAACATCGCCATCTGGAATTAATTTAATTCTAGCCCCAGCCGCACGTATTTCTTCAATTAATTCTTTATGACGCGGTCGATCCAATACAACAGCCACGACATCGGCAATTTCTTTGTTTTTCGCCTCAGCTACAGCTTTTAGGTTGTCATAAGTTGATGCGTTAACATCTACTTTTCCAACTGCTTTTGGCCCTACTGCTACCTTTTTCATGTACATATCCGGTGCATGAAGTAAATTTTTACCGTCTGCGATTGCGATTACCGCTAAAGCATTCCATGTTCCTTGTGCTACAATATCCGTTCCTTCTAAGGGATCTACAGCGACATCGACCATTGGACCGGAGCCAGTTCCTAAGCTCTCGCCAATGTACAGCATAGGTGCTTCATCCATTTCGCCTTCTCCGATAACTACTGTCCCTTGCATCGGTATCGTATCAAATACCGTTCGCATTGCTGATGTAGCGGCATCATCGGCTTCTTCTTTCTTACCTCTGCCCATCCAGCGCGCAGATGATAATGCTGCTGCTTCTGTTACTCGTACTAATTCCATTGTTAAACTTCTTTCCACTATGTCCACTTCCTTTAGAAAAATGCGTTTAAGATGTTGTGCATACCTGTAAAAATAACATTCAATAAGGTGTCACCTAATTAAGTTCATCTTTGGTCGACCTATGAAATAATTTCACGCATTTTTGATTTGTTCAATTTCTTCGCCCGACATTCGTTCTCGCCATACGTTTGCACCAAGACTTATTAATTTATCCGTTATTTTTTCGTACCCGCGTTCAATATGTTCTACACCGGTAATTTCAGAAACACCGTCAGCCATTAATCCGGCAATAATGAGCGCAGCACCCGCGCGTAAATCAGATGCCTTCACACGGGCACCTTCCAATTGTACCGGGCCATTAATAATTGCCGAGCCACCTTGCACTTTTATTGCGGCACCCATTCGTCTTAATTCATCAATATGCTTCAAGCGGGCGGAATAAATCGTATCGGTGATTATGCCTGTCCCTTGTGCTTTTGTAAGTAATGTTGTAAAAGGCTGCTGTAAATCGGTCGGGAAGCCTGGATATACGAGTGTTTTAATATCAACACTTTTAATTGGTGATTTGGACATAATAAGCAGCTGTTCATCACTTACTTCAATTGTTACGCCCATCTCCCGCAATTTAGCAAGCAGTGATTCCAAATGTTGCGGGATTACATTATCGATAACGACCTCTTGGCCTTGCGCAGCTGCCGCTATTGCATACGTACCTGCCTCAATCCTATCAGGAATGATCGTATGTTTGCATCCATTCAAAGAGGATACTCCTTCAATCCGGATTACGTCCGTTCCGACCCCTTTTATTTTTGCCCCCATATTGGTAAGCAACGTAGCAACATCAATAATTTCCGGTTCTTTTGCGGCATTTTCAATAATCGTTTTCCCTTTTGCTTTTACAGCCGCAAGCATAATATTTATCGTGGCCCCAACACTGACTACATCAAGATAAATTCTTGCACCTCGCAGTTCTTTTGCCTGCAAGTATATGGCTCCCTGTTCATTAGTTACTTCGGCACCGAGTGCTTCGAATCCTTTAATGTGCTGATCAATTGGACGAGGCCCTAAAAAACAGCCGCCGGGTAATCCAATTACGGCTTTATTAAACTTTCCAAGCATTGCTCCCATAAAGTAATAGGAAGCCCGAAGTTTCTTCACCTTTCCGTTAGGAAGCGGCATCGAAACCATGGATGAAGGATCAATATGAATTGTATTACCAAGAGGAGGCTCACTTTCTTCCCAACTGATTTCTCCGCCAATTTCTTCTAGCAACCCACCGAGTGTAACCACATCGGATATATTAGGCAGCCCTTCGATTGTCACGGAAGAGTCAGCCAAAATCGCCGCCGGAATCAGTGCAACAGCACTATTTTTTGCGCCATTGATGCGTACTTTCCCGTTTAGCGGGTGGCCGCCTTCCACCAATATCTTGTACATGTAAAAAACCTCGCTTTGCCCATGTATCAAACATGATGCCAACTTTTTAATCCTGAAGCCCTGCATGTCGTATCGTTGACATGAATCGTTATAAGAATAGAAAATAAAGTTTTGCCATGCTTAGTTTATACTGTTTTTCCAAATTCATACAATTATTGTTGTTTATTCCAGTCAGCTAGGAATTTCTCAATACCTTGATCCGTTAAAGGATGCTTAACTAATTGGGAAAGCACGCTATATGGAATGGTTGCAATGTGTGCACCATTTAAAGCTGCGTCAATGACATGGAGTGGGTGACGGATGGAAGCAGCAATAATTTGTGATTGTATGCCATGTTTATTAAAAATATCCGCTATTGTAGCGACTAAATCCATACCATCCTGTCCAATATCATCAAGGCGCCCTAAAAATGGAGAAACGTATGTCGCACCGGCACGTGCAGCCAAAAGCGCTTGATTCGCGTTAAAAATCAATGTTACATTCGTTTTAATATTCAGATCGCTAAATGCTTTAACAGCTTTCAATCCTTCTAATGTCATCGGAACTTTCACCGTAATATTTGGAGCAATGGCTGCTAGTTCTTTCCCTTCCTCGATCATACCAGCTGCGTCTTCCGCAATTACTTCAGCACTAACGGATTCTGATACTTCAGAAGTAATTTCTTTCAATCGGTCATGGAAGGATACTCCTTCTTTTGCAATCAAACTAGGGTTTGTCGTCACGCCTCCTAGAATACCAAGTTCATTTGCTGAGCGAATTTCTTCAATATTTGCTGTATCAATAAAAAACTTCATCAATAATTCCCCTTCCTAAAGTTTAAGTAAACTTGACTTTGGCCAGTCTTTTCTATCATTATAACAGATTTTATGCTAAAAACAGCTTATTCCAGTGAGGAAATACCGCCACTGGAAATTTTTATCCGCATTATGTTGTTTGAAAAGCTGTCTTCATAAATTAATCGAGTTCTTTCTTGCCCCAAGCGAAATGTCTTTTTATCCACGTTCTGCATCATTATGAATCATTCATTAACGTGCAACCTTCATGTTCAGAATTCATGTTTAACTTTACCAATATGCTTTTCTTCAAGAATACCAAGTTCTATCCCAATGCGCAACAATATAAAGTATAATTATGTAATAAGGTTATATGATTTCGAGATATTTACGAAACATCTGTACCTGAATTCAATATTGTACTAACCGTGTCACAAATGTCCTGCACATTAAACGGTTTTGCTACAATTTTTTTCACTAAATACGATTCCTTTATTTCTATATCAATGTTTTCGACTAACCCGCTCATCACAATCACCGGAACCTGCATATAATCTGCTTCCATTTGTTTAATAAATTGATATCCATCGATAATTGGCAATTTGTAATCAAGCATGATTAAATCAAACACATTGTTTTCTACTTTCTGTACTGCTTCTTTTCCCGTTTTGGCGGCTTCTACTAAATATCCTTCACTCTCAAAAATGTCCGTTAACAATAATCGTATACCTGGTTGATCATCCACAATAAGTAGTTTACTTTTCATATCCACTTTCAACCCCCATCGTTTTTCAAGAATATCCACCTGTACTTAAATTTACTAGCTTCCCTGTTTAAACTTATTGTAAACTAAAAAAGAAACTTTTGGTCATAATTCAGACTTGTTGCAGGTGTTTCTAACGAATTCGACAGTCTTTAACCCTTTGAATATTGGGGAATAAGTTTGCTTTCCAAACCACTTTGTTTGAATTTAACATATTCATCTAAAAATACAATACATCGCATCGTGTTGTCAAAAAAACCCAAACAAAGAGAATTATTCCCTTTATTTGGGTTTATTTTTATATATTAAGCCTTTTTTACAATAGCGCCGATAAAGCCTTCAATTAATGGATGTGGGCGTGTTGGACGTGATTTGAATTCTGGATGGTATTGGCAAGCGACAAACCACGGATGGTCCTTTAACTCGATTGCTTTAATTGCATCCTCATCCGGACTAGTACCGGAGAAAATAAGCCCTTTTTCTTCCAACGCTTGTTTATATTCCATATTGATTTCAAACTTATGGCGGTGGCGTTCATTAATCGTTTCTTCATAATTGTAAGCAGCCTGTATTTTCGTACCATCCTTTAGCGTGCATGGATAAGTGCCAAGCCTTAAATCAGGCAACTCTTTCAACGCTTCAATGGTCGTTATAATCGGGTGAGCTGTATTCGGTTCTATTTCAATCGTATGTGCGTTTTCTAATCCTGCTACGTTTCGGGCAAATTCAACTGCTGCCAGCTGCATGCCAAGGCATATACCGAAAAATGGAACTTTATTTTCTCTCGCATAGCGAATGGCTTCTATTTTTCCGTCGATGCCACGCTTTCCAAACCCACCAGGAACAATAATCCCGTCAACATGGGCTAATTCCTTCTGTATTGTATCACCAGTAAGCGTTTCTGAGTTTACCCAATGTATACGGACGTCTGTATCGTACGTAAAGCCTGCATGCTTCAACGATTCTACAACGGATAAATATGCATCAGGTAATTCGACATACTTCCCGACGAGTGCAATACGCGCTTCCTTTTTTAAATGCAATACTTTATTGACGAGCGCATTCCATTCAATCATATCCGCTTCATTACAAGATAAGTGGAGATGTTCGCATACGAGTTGGTCGAACTTTTGCGTTTGCATGGCAATTGGTACATGATAAAGGGTTTCTACATCCCGCATTTCAATAACCGCTTTTTTATTAATATCACAGAATAATGATATTTTTTCTTTCATTTCAGTGCTGATGGCATGTTCGGTGCGTAAGACAATCGCATCAGGCTGAATGCCAAGTGAACGTAATTCTTTTACGCTATGCTGTGTCGGTTTTGTTTTGATTTCGCCGGCTGCTTGAATAAAAGGAACAAGGGTACAATGAATATACATGACATGGTCCCTGCCAACGTCACTTTTAATTTGTCGGATCGCCTCCAAGAATGGTAACGATTCAATATCCCCAACTGTTCCTCCGATTTCAGTAATGACAACATCGGCATCAGTCGCTTCCCCGGCACGATATACTTGATCTTTAATTTCATTTGTAATATGCGGGATTACTTGGACGGTTGCTCCTTTATAGTCTCCGCGTCTTTCCTTTTTCAGTACACTTGAATATACTTTTCCTGTCGTAATGTTACTATATTTGTTTAAATCAATATCAATGAAGCGCTCATAATGCCCCAAATCCAAGTCCGTTTCTGCGCCGTCTTCCGTTACAAAAACTTCGCCATGTTGGTATGGACTCATGGAACCGGGATCCACATTAATATAAGGGTCAAATTTTTGTAACGTAACCTTCAAACCCCTATTTTTTAATAAACGCCCTAAAGACGCCGCTGTTATTCCTTTTCCGAGTGACGACACAACTCCACCTGTTACAAAAATGTACTTTGTCACTTTTATCCCTCTCTTTTCCATTATCCTAAAATCCTATCTTTATTATTTCTTTTAGTATATACAGGAGATTCCATTAAAAACAAAATTAATGAAACAGGTAAAAATCACCCTTATTGCCAATCTCATTTTTCAAGGGCAAAAGGTGCTAACCTGTCTCAAAAAAACAAAAGCGTTCCCCTTTTCATAGGGGAACGCTATATTTACTAACTATTTTTTATAGAGCCCAATAAGTATAATACGCATCGCGGTGATAAAAGTCAAGTACAAGTCAAGCCTATGTCAAGCAGATCAACATCCATTGATTGCGTTCACCTACATCGGTGCGAAAGGTCTATTATTAAAAGGTTATATTTTTAGGTGAATAGATATAAAAATCAAATCTTTATTCCGGTCAAGCTGGAATAGGTCACATCCGGATCTTACACTTCATCCTCGTCTTCATCTTCCTCTTCTTCCTCATAGTCGTCTGTATACGCTTCGTCAAATGCTTCATCTTCCAAATCAAAATCTTCATCTTCTAGATCGTCTTCAGGGTCTTCTAAATCGAAATCTGCCTCTGTATTTTTTGCAGCTTTTTTCTTCTTCTTTTTCTTCGGCGCCGGTTCCGGAGCAACTACATCACCAACATGATTAACCGGGTACCACCGTTTAAGCCCCCACACATTAGAACCAAGTGTTGCAAAACGACCATCCACATTTAAATCTGTATAAAAACGAGCAATATTTTCTCCTTTGTCCGATTCAGTAAATCCTTTTAACTCGGATATTTTAGAAAATAAGTCATTGAAATTAATTGCTTGCTTTTCATCCAACAATATTAAATTAGCCAATTCAATCATGGACATTTCCTTCGTATCCGCGTGGCTGTATTTTTCCAAGCTCACGGTCATGCACTCCCTTTTCTCGTATTATTTAATTTTTTTCTTATTTGATTTTTTGTAGTATAAACCATCCCATACATTATAAGCAAATATCACCTTATTATGCTATAAAAAAATTTAAAAAAAGTCGATTAAAACACACCGACTTTTTAAAAAGTTAAACAGATTAGTATACTTGTTTATTTTTATCTGTCGTTTGTTTCCTCTTTTGTATCTACATTTCCCTGTACTGCTACTGCTTGCAAGAAGAACTCTGTTTGTTTGGCAATATACGTCTCCAAATTAAACTGTTTTTGCAAAGTCCACCTTCTAAACGCCCACATCTGCCCTTGCACAAACATATTATTTGCCAATAATTCTGCATCTATCGCCTTTAATTCATGGGGAACACAAGTTACAATCACCCATTTCAGCATACTAACCATATCACGCTCTTTATCCAGTATATACCTCAGGTCTTTATCCTTTAGTGATTTGACTTCCTGGTACATAATAATTACTTCATCCTGAATTTCATCCATGAGCCTGAAATAAAGTTCAATAACGGTAGCAAGACTTTCTAATGATGGATTTTGAAAGTCGATCGTCTTTTCCATTCGTTCCGTTACTTGATCATAAATAGAATCACAAACTAAAAATAAAATATCCTCTTTTGTACGAATATATTCATATAAAGTGCCAATGCTAAACCCTGCTTCATTCGCGATTTCTCTTGTAGTCGTACGATGAAACCCTTTTTGTTTAAATAATGTAATTGCACCTTTAATCATTTGTTTCCGTCGTTTTTCTACCAACTCGGTGTTTTTTATGTTGGAGAAAATTTTATTTTGGTCCATTGTTTATCGGCCTCCTTTTTATTTAAGCTCGTAAGCCTGCATGGTTCTCTTATTTGCTCGGTTATTGTAAATTTTTATTTGTTAAATATTAACGAAAGTACAAATGCACAGAATCTGATTTCTAATCACATGTTTATTGCTTTGGTTTACTAAATGATGAAAAAGATGTTATATTGTCGTTTTTTTGATTACGAACCTTTTTATTCCGTCACCATTCGACCAATAACGAGTCGTTGAATTTCATTTGTTCCTTCATAAATTTGGGTGATTTTTGCATCACGCATATAACGTTCTACCGGATAATCTTTCGTATATCCGTAACCACCAAAAACTTGGACGGCTTCAACTGTTGTACGCATTGCCATATCGCCTGCAAATAACTTTGCCATGGAAGACGCTTTTCCGTATTCATAACCATTTGATTCAAGCCATGCAGCCTTATAGGTTAACAGCCTTGCAGCTTCAATTTCCGTAGCCATATCGGCTAGCTTGAAGGAAATACCCTGATTATGGGCTATCGGTTTCCCGAATTGCTCGCGCTCCTTTGCATAATTGATAGCAGCATCCAGCGCACCTTGTGCAATTCCTACTGCCTGAGCAGCAATTCCGCTTCTTCCTCCATCCAAAGTGGTCATTGCAATCTTGAAGCCATCCCCTTCATCTCCTAACCGATTTTCCTCTGGGATGCGGCAGTTTTCGAACATGACTTCTGCTGTAGGGGATGACCGTATACCAAGTTTTTTTTCTTTCTTACCAATCGAAAACCCTTCCATTCCTTCTTCGACAATAAAAGCAGTAATCCCATTATGTTTTGCTGCTGGATCGGTTTTTGCAAATACGATATAAATATCAGCAACTCCACCATTTGTAATCCACACTTTATTGCCATTTAAAATATAAGCGTCGCCGTCTTTTTTAGCGGACATTTCCATCGAAGCAACGTCACTGCCTGCACCCGCTTCCGATAGCGCAAAAGCTCCCAGCGCCTCTCCGCCCGCCAATCGTGTTAAAAAGTTCTTTTTCTGTTTCTCTGTTCCATACATATATATCGGCCAGCTCGCAAGTGATAGATGTGCTGATAACGTGACACCAGTAGAGGCACAAACACTGGATAATTCTTCAACGGCAATGATATAGCTCAAATAGTCTGATCCAATACCCTCATATTTCTCCGGCCAAGGAATGCCCGTCAAACCGAGCTCAGCCATTTGATCATAAATTTTTCTATCAAAACGCTCTTCTTCATCACGCTCCCTTGCAGTCGGTTCCACTTCCTTTTTAGCAAAGTCGCGAATCATTTTACGTAACATATCATGTTCTTCAGATAAGCGAAAATCCATTTACATCCCTCCTTGTGCTTTTGTTATTGAAAAGCTTTTGGCTACGTCTATTCTGCTAAGAAAGTTGCTTCAGTAAATTTATAAATGTTTTGCGATCACAATATGTTGGATTTCATTTGTTCCTTCATAAATTTCCGTTACTTTAGCGTCCCGAAAGTATCTTTCAATTGGATAATCCTCGGTATAACCATATCCCCCAAAAATCTGAACAGCTTCAATTGCTGTTTTCATAGCAACCTTCGACGCATACATTTTGGCCATTGATACTTCTTTTCTGCACGATGCCTTTTGCTCAATTAATGCGGCTGCCCGGTAAGTAAGTAGCTTGGCGGCTTCAACTTCTGTTGCCATATTCGCCAGCTTAAAGGAGATTCCTTGGTGGTTAGCAATCGTCTTTCCGAATTGTTCCCGTTCTTTAGCATACGTTATGGCATATTCCATAGCGCCTTCCGCAATACCTAACGCTTGGGCAGCAATTCCGATGCGACCAGCATTCAAATTAGCCATCGCTACTTGAAATCCTTCCCCTTCTTTCCCAAGCAACTGTGTATTTGGCACTTGGCAATTGTCAAAAATTATTTCTGCGGTGCTAGAGCCGTGAAGGCCCATCTTCTTTTCCTCTTTGCCGATTGAAAGCCCCGGCGTGTCTTTCTCCACGATAAACGCGCTAATTCCCTTACTGCCGCCTTCCTCATTCGTTCGTGCGAAAACGATAAATGTATCTGCCTCTTTACCATTTGTAATAAATGCTTTCGATCCATTTAGAATATAATGATTCTCGGATTTTTTTGCCTGTGTCTTCAAATTGGCGGCATCAGATCCTGCGCCCGGTTCCGTCAATGCAAAAGCACCGAGATACTTTCCCGAAGCGAGTTTAGGTAAGTAATGTTTTTTCTGTTCGTCGTTACCGTACGAAAGAATTGGATTTGTACCAACAGCTGTATGAACGGATAAAATGACACCTACTGCTGCACTTACTTTAGAAAGTTCGCGAATCGCAGTTGTATACGAAATGTAATCCATTCCGCTCCCACCATATTTTTCTGGTATGGGGATTCCCATGATACCGAGCTCGCCCATCTGTTTGATAAGCTCATGAGGAAATCGGAAATCCTGTTCCATACGTTCAACTTCCTTGGCTACTGTATTTTTGGCAAAGTCACGAACCATTTTTTGGATCATCTTTTGTTCGTCTGTTAAACAAAGATTCATGTTGATGCCTCTCTTCGGTTATTAATAACGATAGTATATATAAGAGCTATAATTTTAGCGTCTGCTCTGTTATTTACGTTTCTGTAAGCTACGTATTCTCTGTCCAGCCCAATGTTTGCTAACCGCTGAATTGTAATTCGGCTTTAGGCATTACTCGGTTACTCATAGACATAAAAGCCGCGCCCGGATTTTTTCCCCAACCAACCTGCTTTAACATACTGTCTTAGTAAGGGACAAGGGCGGTATTTACTATCACTAAACCCTTCATGCAGAACTTCCATAATATAAAGACACGTATCCAAGCCGATAAAGTCAGCCAGTGTCAATGGCCCCATCGGATGATTCATTCCAAGCTTCATTACTGTATCTACATCTTCCGGTGATGAAACACCTTCATAAACGGCATAAATCGCTTCATTGATCATTGGCATCAATATCCGATTAGCTGCGAATCCGGGAGAATCATTTACTTCTACAGCTGTTTTGTTAATTTTATTCGTAAGTTCTTCAATCGTTTGATACGTTTCATCACTTGTCTGCAGTCCCCTAATAATTTCAACAAGCTTCATTACCGGAACCGGATTCATAAAATGCATGCCAATAACTTGATCTGGTCGGTTCGTCACCGCAGCTATTTCCGTTATCGAAATTGATGAAGTGTTAGTAGCTAATATCGTATGTTCTTGCTTATAGGTGGCAAGCTCCTTAAAAATAGTTTTTTTGATATCTACATTTTCAACCGCCGCTTCAATTACTAGATCACAGGAAGCTGCATCTTGTATATCTGTTGAACGTGTCAAATTGTTCAACGTATCTTCCTTCCCCTGTTCGGTTATGCGTTCCTTTTTTACAGATCGGTTTAGGAACTTTTCAATTGTCTCCATTCCTTTATTCAGCGCATCCTTATTTTTGTCATGCAAGTATACGTTAAACCCTGACTGAGCAAATACTTGTGCTATGCCAGACCCCATTTGCCCGGCGCCGACGACCATCACATGCTGTACGTCGTTCATGAAAATTCCTCCCTTAGTTTTATCGATTATATTAATAATAAGCGTTTTTCTCCATTTGTTACTTTTTAAAATGGAACTTAATATAAAGATTTCTGTTAGATATTTTCATTTTTCAGTTTCGATGTAGTAATTTTATACGTATGAAAAGTGATTCTAAATTCAGGATTAGCGGTGTTGGGTTTGAAATGCCGGCTCCTTTCCCATTGACGCCAATGCTTCCTCGGGTAAAGTCGACAGATAACTGAGCGTTCAGTCAAAAATATTATGCATTTTATTCCTGCAATTAATCTTACAGGAATAAATGCTTTTTTTATTTAAAAGGTAAGAAGTATAAAATTTTGCGCATAGCTGTCTAGCAGCGTCGTACAATTCTTTTCGGTGGGACGAAAGCGTAGCTACATTCCTAGGACATTCTAATGCAAATCTTTTCGGAGGGATAAGCATTTAAGCGCAGTCCTAGGATGTTGCGCTTTTAGCCTGCGAAGGGCTTGCGCTTTTCTTATCTAGGGACCTCCACCATAATGGCGTCACCTTGCCCTCCACCGCTACAAATAGCAGCAATTCCAATTCCGCCGCCCCGGCGCTTCAATTCATGTATTAGTGTCAAAATGATGCGTGATCCACTTGCGCCAATTGGATGACCAAGGGCAACCGCTCCACCGTTGACATTTACTTTTTCACTATCGATTCCAGCTATTTTTTCACTTGCAAGAGAAACAGCTGCAAAGGCTTCATTTATTTCAAATAAGGTTATGTCTTCCTTAGTTTTTCCTGTTTGTTCCAATAGTTTATTAATAACAAGACCAGGGGTTTGTGGGAAATCTTTTCCTTCCACCGCTACTTCTGCATGACCGATTATTGTTGCCATTGGCGACTTCCCAAGCTCTTCAGCCTTTTCATCCGACATTATTACAAATGCTGCGGCACCATCATTGACTCCAGGAGCATTCCCAGCTGTAATTGTACCCTCTGCATCAAATGCCGGACGCAGCTTTGCGAGTTTTTCCATGCTCGTATCTTTTCTAGGCGCTTCATCGGTATCTACAACAATCGTTTCTCCTTTGCGTTGAGGTATCTCAACAGAAACAATCTCCTCTGAAAATTTACCAGCTTCAATCGCGGCTACCGCACGGTGGTGACTGCGCCAGGACCATTCATCCTGTTCCTCCCGGGACAGTTCATATTCTTCTGCAGTATTATTTCCGTAAGATCCCATATGAACGCCAGTAAACGAACATGTAAGTCCATCATGAATCATCATGTCTTTGACCGTTTTATCACCCATACGATTTCCCCAGCGGGCATCTGGTAAAAAATATGGTGCATTGCTCATACTTTCCATTCCACCTGCAATGATTGTATCCTCTTCGCCTAATCGAATAAGCTGATCTGCTAATGTAACACTGCGCAAACCGGAAGCACAAACTTTGTTGATCGTTTCTGTTTTTACACTCCAAGGAATTCCAGCTTCTCGAGCGGCTTGGCGTGACGGGATTTGGCCTTGGCCGCCTTGTAATACATTTCCGATAATGACCTCATCAATCTCATTTGCGTCCAATTCGGCTCGTTGGACAGCTTCCCGGATGGCAATACCACCGAGTTGAGATGCGGTAAATGCTCTTAATGCACCGCCAAATTTCCCAAATGGTGTTCTGGCTCCTGAGACAATTACAGCTTTCCTCATGACTACATCCTCCTATAAATTAGCTCATTATTAATACATTGTTAGTTTTTGGGCTAAATCGATTAAAGAATATAAGTGTACGCTCCTACTTAAATCGTAGCGACTGGGCCTAAAGCAAGTGAAAATAACATTATAATTATATGTGCACTTTCCGCTTCTCTGATTGACCAGTCGTTCAGATTTAAGTGAATAAGAAGGAGGCTAATTATTGCCTCCTCAATATAGCATTACAACTGTTAACAGAATTTAATGATTCTTCTATTCATTATACAATTTTAAACCCGATTTAGGCTACCTTTAGCTATTTTAATTGTAAAACTATTTGTGTCTCTTGGAAAAACCGGATTAAGGTATGTCACACCTTGAATCTGACTTTCTCCCGTCCTATTAAATTAATTATTTGTTGGAAATCAATTTATTTCTATAAAAGATCAAGCTGTTTTTGTTTCATTTTCTGTTAAAACCGACAATGCTAAAATTTCTGCCACATCCATCGTTCCTATATCCTCTTCCACTTCTTTTGCTTTTGTTCCATCACTCAGCATCGTTAAACAGAATGGACATGCACTCGATATCATCGTTGGTTTCACTGCTATTGCTTGTTCTGTCCGTGCCACATTTATGCGATTTCCAGTCGTTTCTTCTGTCCACATCAGGCCGCCTCCAGCACCGCAGCACATGCCATTTTCCCGTGTGCGATCCATCTCCACAAGTTCAAGTCCTGGAATTGCCTGCAATATTTCTCGCGGCGGGTCATAAACACCATTATATCTACCAAGATAACAGGAGTCATGATAAGTGAGTCGTTCGTTTATCGCCCGTCGAGGAGTTAACTGTCCCTTCATTACTAAATCATAGAGTAACTGAGTATGATGGTACACTTCTGCTTCATAACCAAAATCAGGATACTCATTTTTAAAAATATTATATGCATGTGGATCAATCGTGACGATCTTTTTCACATCATTTTTTTCAAAGGTTTTGATGTTTTTCTCTGCGATTTCTTGAAACAAAAATTCGTTTCCAATTCTTCGGGCTGTATCTCCTGAGTTTGCTTCTTTATTCCCAAGAATGGCAAAGTTGACACCAGCCTTGTTCATTAACTTTGCAAAAGCAATTGCAATTTTTTGACTGCGACTGTCATACGAACCCATAGAACTGACCCAGAATAGATATTCAAATTCTTTGTCTTCTTTTTTCAATTCCTTAATTGTTGGGATATAGGCCGTTTCGTCAAGTTCACGCCATTTTATTCGGTCCTTTTTCGATAATCCCCACGGGTTTCCTTGTCGCTCGATATTCGTTACTGCTCGTTGTGCATCAGGGTCCATTTTCCCTTCTGTCATAACGAGATAGCGGCGCATGTCAATAATTTGCCCAACATGCTCGTTCATAACCGGACAAGCATCTTCACAATTACGACAAGTCGTGCAACCGGCAAGCTCTTCTTCCGTAATGACATCGCCAATCATGCTAATCGTTTCCATCGTAGCGGATGCCTCTTTATTACCCGCCTTTGCAAGTTGGTCAGCAGTTTTATCCGTAAATGCATAGGACGGAACCCAAGGCGATTTTCCCGTAATAGCTGCACCTTTTTCATTCAAATGATCACGCAATTTGATCATAATATCCATTGGCGACAGCATTTTTCCAGTACCTGATGCAGGACAGACATCTGTACAACGCCCACATTCGACGCACGCATAAAAATCAAGCATTTGCTCGCGGTCGAAATCTTCCACTTTCCCTACACCAAAGGATATCTCCTCTTCGTCTGCATCTTCATCAATGTCAAAATCGATCGTCTTTAATTTTCCAGGTACACGCTTGCTAATAAACACATTGATTGGAGCAGCAATCAAGTGCGCGTGTTTGGACTGAGGTACGTAAATTAGAAATGCGAGAATCGTAATGGTATGAATCCACCAGGCGATGAAAAAGAAAACCATCGCTGCGGTCGGGCTTAGCCAACCAAATGCGCCTGCTACTAAACTTGCAATCGGTTCTGTCCATGCCGTTCCTGTTCCATGCCATATTTGGGCCATTCCATTTCCCAGTAATACCGACAGCATTAGTGTCCCGATAAACACAAGAACAAGCCCTGCTTTGAATCCCCGTTTCAACCGGACAATTTTTTCCACATATCGGCGGTGAAAAGCCCATACAACAGCAACGAGGATCATGAGTGTGACAAGTTCCTGAAAAAATGTAAAGCCGGGATATAATGGGCCAAACGGTAAATGGTTCCCAGGTGCCAGCCCTTTTACAAACATATCAATCGCACCAAATTGAACAAGAATAAAGCCGTAGAACATCATGACGTGAATGATTCCTGACTTCGGATCTTTCAGTAACTTGGATTGACCGAATACAATCACCCAAACCTTGCGCAGCCGCTCTTTCCAGGCCAAGTCAAAAGCTGTTTTTTTACCAAGTTTTATGTATGCATAGCGTGTTGCTACTGCTTTGAAAAACAAATAAATACCATATATTGTAATTGTAATAAAAGCGATAAAATTAATAAGTAAAAATGTTTCCATCTGAACGATCCTCCTTTAATAATAGTATAACGGAAAATGAAGGCGATTGCATATGGGGAAATAATGATCATAATGCTGTTAACAGAAAAAGCCAGTTCTCTAAGAAGGGCGTGAAGCACCCACACTTAAGAACTGGCTGACATCTAGGGTTAGCTCAGCTTTGCGAAGCAGAGTCTATTAGATTCGGCAGTTAAAATTATTTAGTTAATAAATTTATACCAAAAATCTGTATGATTGTCAAATTTATCTGTGGCTTCCAAAACCTCTTATAAACAGACTTTTTAACATAAAAACTCAGTTACTCATGCTAATCATATTGCATGCCGCAACGTTCGCCGGATTTTCCTCACATCTTCTCCGGTGCACTTACTCCAATTATTGCCAAGGCATTGGCAATTGTTATCCGTACGGCTTTCATTAAAGCGATCCGAGCGCTTGTAAGTTCTTTATTCGTATCATCTAATACTTTTTCTGCATTATAGAAGCTATGCAGCAAGGATGCTAAATCAAAAACGTATTGTGTTACTCGGTAAGGTGTTTTTTGTTTGGCAGCTTCTGCGATTATTTGTGGGAATTCGCCGAGCTTCTTCAGCAGATCCACTTCTTTTTCGGCAATAAGCAAGGTTGTATCGAAGGACTCATTGATGGGGAATCCTTTTTCCTCTGCTTGTTTAAGCATCGTACAAACACGCGCATGTGCATACTGTACATAGTAAACCGGATTTTCATTTGAATTGGAGCGTGCCAAATCCATATCAAAGTCGAGCTGGGAATCATTCGAGCGTGTTACGAAAAAGTACCGGGCAGCATCAACGCCTACTTCGTCTATCAGCTCACTGAGCGACACTGCTTTTCCAGTTCGCTTGCTCATTTTAACCTTTTTGCCGTTTTCAAATAGATTTACCATTTGAATAATTTTCACGACGAATTTCTCTTTCGAGTAGCCTAACCCCTGGATTGCTGCGCTCATCCGGGAGATATACCCGTGATGGTCCGCGCCCCAAACGTTTACGATCGTATCAAATCCACGATCAAGCTTGTCCTGGTGATAGGCGATATCCGGAGTTAAATACGTATACGTTCCATCGTTTTTTATTAGCACACGATCTTTATCATCCGAAAATGCTGTAGACCTGAGCCATGTAGCTCCGTCTTTTTCATACGTATAATTTGCCTCTTCCAGTGTCCGCAATGCTTCAATAATTTTTCCACTCTTGTAAAGCGATGTTTCCGAAAACCAATGATCAAAATGTGTCCGGAATTCGGCCAAATCTTTTTTTATTTTGCCTAATTCATAATTCAAACCATATTCCCGGAAAAAATCCAATCGTTCTGACTTTTCTGCGTGTAACCATTTATCATTGTATTCGGCTGCTAGCGTTTTTCCAATTTCAATAATATCTGCTCCATGATAGCCATCTTCAGGCATTGATATGTCTTTCCCTAGCGCCTGCATGTACCGAGCTTCAACGGATAAAGCCAAGTTGTCAATTTGTTTACCGGCATCGTTTATATAATATTCCCGTTCAACTTCATAGCCAGCTGCCGCAAGCACATTGCTTAAAACATCACCAAATGCAGCACCGCGTGCATGACCTAGATGAAGTTCTCCAGTTGGATTGACGGAAACAAACTCCACCTGAATCCGCTCACCTTTTCCGGCAGACGTTTTACCGTAGGCATCTCCTTCTTTTAAAATAACCGGTACAATATCCCCAAGGAAATCACTCTTCATAAAAAAGTTAATAAACCCCGGCCCGGCAATTTCAACCTTTTCAATGGAGCCTTTTGACTGATCGAGATTGGCTACAACTTCATCGGCAATTTGACGAGGGGCTTTTTTGGCAATACGCGCAAGTTGCATAGCGATGTTCGTTGCAAAATCCCCGTGAGATTTATCCTTTGGTTTTTCCAGCATAATGGTGGGCAGCTCTTCTTCGGCTGCTAAATTTGCTTTGATGATTGCCGCTGCGATCTCCTGCTGCAATGTTTGTTCAATATTTTCCAGCAAGTTCAATGTGTTTCCTCCTCTGTAAAGATAAGCTTTAATTGATGTGCACGTTCGGTTTCTCCGTTTAATTTAACGGTATATGAAATAAACAGTTGTCCGCTTTTCGTTTGGTCCAAGGGTTCATACGCAAGTGTATGTGTCATTGTTTCCATACCTATTTGCCCGAAAGGATGTTGAAATTGGCTTTCGGTTTTACGATGCAGGCGGAACTGTTGGTTCATCGTGATAGCTCCTGACCGTTTCACATTTACTTTTTCCGAGTGGATCGTTATAAAGTTTTTTATCGTTTCGTTATTGTCGTTTTTTTCTTCAAACGTAAGTACGCCTGTCGACCCTCTTTGATAAAAAGTACCTTCCGCCGCAATATGATTATGCTCTTTTCCTTCATTATCATCAATAACGGTGTGAAGCTTAATTTTTACCTTTTTTTCTGTTCGATTCATTGGTTGCACTCCTGCTTCCGATATGGCAAAGCGTGCCAGCATATCCATCGTCTCACACTGTATATATCGTTGGTACTCTGTCATTAAGAAAATGTAAGTCATCCAGTATTTTATTATAACGATAATTTGTTTGATTTCCAATTGAAACGGCGAATCTTCCAGTGATTATTGTTTCTCAGCATTTTTACTTATGATCTTTTCATCACTTGCTGATGCGAGGCTTTCAAGCGCATGATTCGTCATCATTCCCGTTTTTACAGACATATTGTGTTTAATTATTACCGCATTTTACCATACTGAAAATATATTCGGGAAATGGAGTCAATGATATGAAGCGAAGGAAACGACATGTTAAAAAAAGATATCTGCTTATTAAACTATTCATTCTTGTTACGACATCTGTAGTTCTTTTTATCACAGGTATATATGCATCTGGTTATTTACTGGGCCCGCCCTCATTAACAAAAGATCAAAGTACAATTTATTATAGTGCTGAGGGGGACGTAATTGGGAATGAAAAAGGACCGGGAAACCTTCATTCAGTCTCGTTAGAGGATATTCCGGACCACCTCATCCATGCAACGCTCGCGGTAGAGGATCAACATTTTTACTCACACCACGGGTTTGACTTTAAACGAATTGCCCGGGCACTGATTACAAATCTGCAAACCAACTCCCTTAAAGAAGGGGCAAGTACGCTAACGCAGCAATACGCACGCAACTTATTCTTAACACATGAAAAAACATGGGTGCGGAAATTGAAGGAAGCGTTCTACACCATTCGGCTGGAAATGTTTTATTCAAAAGATGAACTATTGGAAGGCTACTTGAATGTTATTTACTACGGTCACGGGGCATACGGAATTGAAGCAGCGAGCGAGACTTTTTTTGGCAAAAAGGTTGATGAGCTTTCATTGGCGGAGGCTACGATGCTTGTCGGTATTCCAAAGGGACCGACATATTATTCCCCTTTTAATGATGAACAGCGGGCGAAGAAACGACAGGAAAGCATTTTACAATTATTGCGAAACAAAGAAGAAATAACGGAAGCAGATTATGTAACAGCAAAGCAGGAAGAACTGAATTACGCCCCTTTGAAACAGATAAGTACTGATGATATTGCTCCTTATTTTCAAGATGTTGCATTAAAAGAAGCTAGTCGATTGCTGAGGTTGCCAAAAGAAGCTATTAAAACAAGTGGCTATCGCATTTATACAACATTGAATATGAAAATGCAGCAGCAACTTGAAGAAAAAATAGAACAGCATGTCGACTCAACAAGTGATCTGGAGGTTGGAGCGCTCGCCATTCATCCGAAAAACGGCGCAATTCGAGCGCTAGTTGGAGGGCGTTCCTATAGTAAAAGTCCTTTTAATCGGGCCGTCTCTGCAAAGCGAATGACTGGTTCCAGTTTCAAGCCTTTTTTGTATTACACTGCTTTAAACCATGGCTATAACGCAACAACAATGCTAACAAGCAAGCCAACAGCATTCGAATTAGATGATGGAAAAATTTACCAACCAAGCAACTACAATGACTACTACGCGTATGAACCCATTACACTCGCACAAGCATTGGCATTGTCGGATAATATATATGCTGTGAAGACGAACCTATTTCTCGGACCGGATAAATTAGTCAATACTGCGAAAAAGCTTGGGATCACAAGTGCACTTCCTGAAGTTCCTTCACTAGCTCTTGGAACCGTTTCCATATCTGTCGATGAAATGGTTACTGCTTATGGCATATTAGCAAACGGAGGACGGGATATAAAAAGCTATTCGATTAAAAAGATTGTTGATCGACATGGAAAAACCGTATATTCGCGTGAAGAAACTACCGGCAAACAAATCCTTGATCCAAACAAGACGTTTATTTTAACGGACTTAATGACTGGGATGTTTGACGACGGCTGGAATGGCTATATGCCAGTAACTGGGTCTACAATTGCCAACCGCCTGAGCAGAACCTATGCCGGAAAATCAGGAACAACAAATGCGGACAGCTGGATGATCGGTTACAGTCCATCACTCGTAACCGGCGTATGGACAGGATATGATGATAACCGACCAATGAAATATGCTTCTGAATCGGCCTATGCCAAAAATATATGGGCTTCGTTCATGGAAGCTGCGCATAAAGGGTTACCCAACCGTTCATTCCGTGTACCTGCAGGAGTCGTCCGGGCTGCGATCGATCCCGCATCCGGTCGGCTTGCCACTCCTTATTGCCCGACAATTCAATCTGTTTACTTTGAGAAAGGCTCCAAACCTACCTCTCACTGCACACTTCATTTTTATGAGGACGAAGAAGAAAATGACCTTGAAGATGAAAGTAACAGTGAAGATAACGATGGTGGGATTATTCGCCGTCTTTTTGAAATATTTAGCTAATGCGGAGCGTGCCGACTGCTTACGATTTTTCGTAAGGTCATAAAGTATAAAACTTTGTGCATAGCTGTCTAGCTTAAGCGCCCAGAAACTAGGCGACTTCCCGCAGCGCCTTACGATAAGTCATCATCGATTCGCACAGCTCATCGTGATTCCTTTATCTCAGTTGCTTCGGTCCATTCGCTACGTTTCTAAGCAGGGCGCTTGCGCTTTTCCTATTAATAAAGAAGCCGACCCGTACAGCAATTGTAGGTGCTGTTTAGGTCGGCTTCTTTTTTGTCCTAGCAAACATGTGTATAGCCCATGTATATCTATCTTACAAACTCCTAAAGCAAATCACAAGACTTTCGTGGTTTATTCCTGATTTGTCACAAAGTGTTCACGACTTTAATGGGTATGAAATTCTTTTATCGAAGTGTTGCTCCCACCAACGCTTCGGAAGTATGTAGCATCTTTATCAATCTTCACCGCTACGAATAGGATTAATTCTCCGACAATGCTTCTCTAAGCTCGTTGCTTGAATTGTTCCACATGTCTTCATTAAACCCGACTAAAAATTCGCGCAGCAACCGTTTCGAATGGTTATCCATATGCTCAACTGCGATTTTTCCTTTTAACGATTTTTCCATATGGGTTACATGCTGAGGCATCGATTTATAAGCTCGTTTGTTCGGACGATCCACACGCAGTTCACTGGCTGCAACACCCGCATAGAATGGACCGATTTCTCCTTTTTCAACAGTCACCCACACAATCCAATATAATAACCCATTGGGTACTTCTTCGCGATTCGAAAGATACTTGACCCGTCGTTCGATTGAGCTGCGTGCATGCATGGCATCCATATCGACATATGCCTTATTTTCATTCGGATCAACAATGACCGAAGACATATTTTCCAGACTGATTGACCCGATTCCATACCCGCCGTGACCATCGGTAGAGTCATCTTTTATGATCGTAAAGCTTTTTTGTTTTTTATTTGAAGATTGACCTTTATCCAAAATAGATCCTCCTTCGCTAGTTAGGTTCTCCTTGTATTGTAGCACCGTTCTCACTTATTTTCATTTCAAAGATGCACAAGTCTCCTCATTATCCAACTATAAGGAGCACTAATTTCCATTTAAAAGGGACTTAATTTCTTGTTTCAAAGAAATGTCCTCTATATGCTCAATAAAATCTTTCGGATAATATAACTTATGATCTGTACGGGTTTTTCCGGTAATAGCATCAACAATCGTCGAATGCTCGGAAAGCTCCTTTAATTCCCCATTTGGCATTTGTAGAAAAATAGGTACACGCGCTTCCTCTCCAGCCCGGTACACATCATACGGTAAATCCGATGAAGAATCATTGACTAAATAATAATTCGGATCAATATCCGCTTCTTTAAATAAGTGTTTTAATCTTTCCCATCTTTTCTGCTGACCTGGAGGGAATTCAATGTATTTAAATAAACGCCGATTCATAAATCGTTCGCATAAATCGCTTAAAATAAAATCTTCTTCTTCCTGCCACTCATGAAAATAAGAATAGACGAAAGCTTCATCCAATTTTAAGTAATCCTTCAAACAAACATTTCCGGTAAAAAAAGATAATAAATGCACAGGTGTTTGTTTAAAGTGATACCCATTTGCGTATAAATGTTTTGCTCGATGAAATATTTTTGTTAAAATCACTTCCGCACTTCGTGTTACAGGATGAAAATATACTTGCCAGTACATTTGATACCGTGACATAATATAATCTTCCACTGCGTGCATACCCGTTGATTTGATGACAACTTGATCCTCAACCGGACGCATCACTCGAAGAATTCTTTCCATATCAAAATGCCCATAACTTACCCCTGTATAATATGCATCACGCTGAAGGTAATCCATCCGATCCGCATCTATTTGACTTGATATAAGACTAACCACCAGTTTATCTTTATATGTTTTTTCAATAACGGCAGCTACCTTTTCCGGGAAGCCTTCCTCCACTCGACTTAAAATTTGATTAACACTCGTGTCTCCGAGTATAATCTCCCTCGTATATACTTCGTGATCCAACTGAAATACCTTTTCAAAGGAATGAGAAAAAGGACCATGACCTAAATCATGCAACAATGCAGCACTTAAAGCCAACAGACGTTCCTCTTTGTTCCATTTCGGATTGTTTTCAATTTTTTGGATCATACGACGTACAATTTCATAAACGCCGAGCGAATGATTAAAACGACTATGTTCCGCACCATGAAACGTTAGATAAGTTGTTCCAAGCTGTTTAATTCTACGGAGCCGTTGAAACTCGGGAGTAGCAATCAAATCCCAAATAACCCGATCTTTCACACGTACATAACGGTGAACCGTATCTTTAAATACTTTTTCTTCTTCCATTTGTTCATTTTTATAGTTCATCGTATTCAGCCCGTTTCTTTTTATCCCTTTTGGATTTATTATATAATAGATATGCTTAGTAACAAAGGAATGCGTTTTCAAAGGAGATAACCGTGGAAAAATTGAAAATGATAATGAATCAATCAACAATTCGCTATTTTGATCATACAAAGTTAAATACATTTTACCGTAAACCTTATAGTGCTTTAACTTCTTTTGCGATTGATGATGCGCTAGCGCTATCCGTCGGTTCTCGTCAATCACCACCTATCATTCGGTTATGGGCTCATCCGAAAACGGTCGTTCTTGGCATACCAGACGCTCGCCTGCCTTATATAGATGAGGGAATCCGTTATTTACGCTCGAATGGTTTTCAGGTAGTCATCCGTAATTCAGGGGGATTAGCGGTCGCACTCGATGAAGGGGTCTTGAATGTGTCACTTATATTGCCTGATGTTAAAGCCATCTCCATTCATAATGGGTATGATGCAATGTATCAGTTTATTCAATCGCTATTCCGTGATTTAACGGATGAAATAAAGGCATACGAAATAGTCGGCTCGTACTGTCCTGGCGATTATGATTTAAGCATTGACGGAGTTAAGTTTGCCGGGATCTCTCAGCGACGAGTAAAAAACGGCGTCGCGATTCAGGTCTACTTAGATATCGAAGGAAATAGCCATGAACGCGCGCGGAATATTAAATCATTCTATACGATTGGCCGTAAAGGAGAACAAACAACATTTACATATCCAACAGTCAACCCGCTCAAAATGGGCTCTTTATCTACATTACTAGGTAAAAAACTTACAGTGAAAAATGTGCAATCTTGTTTCTATTCCACGATGAAAATTTTAGATAAATCACTTGTTCATACGTCACTTACTGCTTCTGAACAAGAACAATTTCACAAACGCTACGAACAGATGGTGAAGCGGAATGAAAAGATTGCAAGCATCATTTAAAATAAGGTCTACGTGAACAAAGTAGCTCGTAAAGTGATATATCACATCCTGAGGCAACCGCTTGAGACAACCGGAGGCAGTGTAAATCATTCAAGTCCGGATTCGCTGCTCACAAATGGACAATAACGGGCATTTGTGGCAGCGCGGAACGGAAGTGCAAACATCTTTTGCATGTTCAACCAATAAAGCATGAAATTCATTGTGTACGGTGGCATCCTTAGGAAGTTGTCGCTCAACGTCCATTCGAAAAGTGTCATACTGTTTGGGCATATCAAAGCCAAGCCGTTCAAATATCCTTCGTGCATAGGCGTCTACGATAAATACAGGAATACCAAATACGTATAATAATAAGACGTCCGCTGTCTCTTTCCCAATACCATTTATCGCAAGCAGTTCTTCTCTTAGCAGCTGACGGTCTCTTTTTTTCACTTCTGCTACACTAAAATGATACCTTTTATACCAGACCATAAAATTTTTGATTCGTTTTGCTTTCATATTATAAAACCCGGAAGGACGAATCAACCGGGCAAGTTCCTCCATAGGAAGCCTGTCAATTTGTACAGGCGTCAAATAAGGGCGTAAACGAGTCATTGCCCTTTCCACTTGAAGCCATTTTGTGTTTTGGACAAGAATGGCTCCCATCATTATTTCAAAATCGGATGATGCCGGCCACCACCCTTGAGGCCCGTAAGCATTAAATAGATATGTATAAATATCATAAGCATTTTTATTCATATGCGTATGCTCATCTCCATCAAACAAACGGTATTTCATTTCCAGCAATTTCCCGCATCCAAAGAATGATTTCATCGCTATACATCAGCTATTCTGCCTGTGCTGCGGTAATGATCGCCAACTTATATACATCCTCTTTATTGCAACCTCTGGACAAGTCGTTCACCGGTCGATTCAAACCTTGTAAAATCGGACCAACAGCTTCAAATCCCCCCAAACGCTGAGCGATTTTATAACCGATATTTCCTGCATCCAAATTCGGAAAAATAAATACGTTCGCATCCCCTTTAATCGGTGAAGCAGGCGCTTTTTTAGCTGCAACACTTGGTACAAATGCCGCATCAAATTGAAATTCTCCATCAATCAATATATCCGGATTCGCTTCTTTGGCTAATTGTAAAGCGTTTGTTACTTTTTTTGTTTCTTCCGATTTGGCCGATCCTTTAGTTGAGAAACTGAGCATGGCCACACGCGGATCGATCCCAAAAATCCGAGCAGTCTCTGCGCTCGCGCCGGCAATTTCCGCTAAATCCTCACTTGATGGGGCAATATTAATGGCACAGTCTGCAAAAACATATGTTTCCTCCCCTCGTATCATCATAAATAGACCGGAAGTTTTATTAATTCCCGACTTTGTTTTAATAATTTGCAATGCGGGTCGTACTGTTTCGGTCGTTGAGTGCACTGCCCCGCTCACTAAACCATCTGCTTTATGTAAATAGACGAGCATCGTGCCGAAGTAGTTCCCATCCATCAACATACTTAGTGCCTGATCTTTTGTCACTTTACCTTTGCGTCGTTCTACAAACGCATCGACCATTGTATCGAATAAATCATAGTTGGCTGGATCGATCACGTCGCATGAAGCAATATCTACATCGAGTTCACGAGCCTTTTCGTTAATTTTTTTCTTATTACCTAGCAAAACAGGTGTTAAAATGTTTTCTTCGCTTAATTTGCTTGCCGCACATAATATCCGGTCATCCAACGCCTCCGGAAACACAATCCTTTTCTTTGTATGCTGTAATCTAGATTTTATTTGTGCAAAAAACTCCGCCATGAATTTACCTCCATTGATGTGCAAGAGATGTTTCAACCTTCTCCTTGCATTTAACTATTAATATTATTATAGCAATCACATGTTTCCTTGTTAAGTTATTCAAAAAGACACCCGGATCAGGAAATTTAATCGGTATCTACTCTATCATTATATACCTTTACTTTATGACAACTTCTTGTATAAAAGGTTACAGGTTGCTTAATTGTGTTATATTAAAAAAAGAGGTCATTTTTGATAAAGGAGAGGTCTTAATGGTTGAAGCAGTAAAAACATTTGATGGTTGGTATTGTTTACACGATATGCGTACGATGGATTGGACGGCTTGGAAACTAGCATCAGAATCCGAACGGCATGCAGCTAGAATGGAATTTCAGCAGATGCTTGAGAAATGGGAACAGGTTGAAGCAGCAAACAAAGGCAGCCACGCTCATTATAAAATAATAGGACAAAAGGCAGATTTAATGTTTATCTTTCTCCGTCCTACGGTAGACGAACTATCGGATTTAGAAACCGAATTTAACAAAACATTGCTCGCTGACTTTCTAATCCCAGCACATTCTTATTTATCCGTCGTTGAAATATCCAGATATCAACCGGAAAAAGAAGGCGTTGACTATGAAAATCTTCCAAGAATTCAAGAACGTCTTTATCCAATCTTGCCGAAGTGGGATTACATTTCATTTTATCCGATGAATCGTCGCCGACAAGCGGATGAAAACTGGTATACATTGGAAAAGAATGTTCGTGGAAAATTATTGTACGAGCATAGTAAAACAGGACGACAATATGCAGGTAAAATAAAACAGATCATAACCGGGTCCATTGGGTTTGATGACTGGGAATGGGGCGTAACGTTGTTTGCCCATGATGTGTTAGAATTGAAAAAAATTGTGTATGAAATGCGATTCGATGAAGTAAGCTCCCGTTATGGTGAGTTCGGTTACTTTTTTATTGGTAACAAAATAGAAAAAGAAGAATTTGCCGCTTATTTGCACGTATAAAAAAGAATACTTCTATTAAAAACACTTTCACGACGAAAGTGTTTTTTGTATGTTTTCATTACCATCCACTTTTCCCGAGGATAGAAAACGTATACCCCTCACCTACTTAACTTATTTTAATCAGACTACTAACGGATAGTATATTTCTAACTGTACTTAAAATCCGATAAATGTAAAACCATCCTTCATTAAATACTTGCCTGTTTTTTTCCATTCCTCTGTCATCATTCCATCAATCATTGCATATATTTGAGTAGTTGACCTATTCTATCGCTTTTCTATATCCCAGTGGTTATGGAGCAAGAAAAGAGGGTAGCCGGCTTGCGCGCTGAGTCATTGGGGTGAACATTTTCATCCCGCAACAAACTTGCTTTGGTTTTTTATTTCCAAAGGAGGATGTCTAGCCAAATTGGTTGGGCAATGGAACACACTGGAAGTTTTAAAGCATATTGTTTCTGTTCAGCGTCTCTGTCCGAATGTCCTGTTTTTTACTAGCTGGACTGTATATACCATTATCTAGGAGGTTTACAAATGAGTGAGAATCAAAATCAGTCTTTTAGCGGCCCTTATCAACAAGCGCATCCATATTATTACCAACCACAGGCATCACCGGCCTACTACCCAATGTATACGCGGCAACAACCAGTTTCACCAACGCAAACCGGCTTTAATGTCCAAGGTATGCTCCCGCCACAGCAATCATACATTGAAAATATTTTACGATTGAATAAAGGAAAACACGTAACCGTATACATGAGCTTTGATGAAAGCAGTGAATGGAACAGCCGAATTTTTAAAGGGATTATTGAGGCCGCTGGCAGGGATCATATCATATTAAGTGATCCGGAAACAAACAAGCGCTATTTGTTGCTAATGGTTTATCTCGATTATGTCACTTTTGATGAGGAAATAAATTACTCGTATCCATACGGAAGTTCTCCGGATCTTGCAAATCAATCACCAAGGTAACAGAAAACGGTGAAGCGGCGATTAAGATAAGGATGATGCTTACAAAGAACCCGGAATGCGGGGCGACCTTTGTTTCGTATCATCCTTTCTCTGTTTAAGGAGGCAATCAAATGAACCACCCCTATGAAAAACTTATTCGTATTGTCTTAATCTCCATATTCTTTTCCTTAATTTTCGGTGTAGTTGCGATAATTAAAGGATATCTCCTGCTTATCTTTTTGGGCTTGTATTTATTAATGGTAAGTCTACTGTTTGAAGCAATTATTTTGTATACGACCTTTCGCAGAGCGGAAGCAAGTTTACAATTTTTACGTGCTATTATGCTGTTTCTTTTTATAACTTATCTTTTTCTAAACCTTTAATAAACGCAGATTTACAAATATTTAACGATAGCATAACCAAATAAAATCCATCCAATTAAAAATAGAACACCGCCGAATGGGGTAATCATTGCAAGCCATTTCACACCTGTTGTGGAATAAATGTACAAGCTTCCAGAAAATAAAATGATTCCAAATAGGAACATCCAACCGGCCCAATATATGCCGCTCCCTTGTATTTTGGAAATAATGAGCCCGGTTATGAGCAGCGCCACTGTATGAAACATTTGATATAAAACCGCTTTTTCCCACGTGCTTATCGCCTTTTCCGTAATCTTACCTTCAAGACCGTGCGCTCCGAAGGCTCCAAGGGCGACTGCGATAAATCCATTAATAACTCCTGCTAATAAAAAAAGCTTCATTTCAAAAACTCCTTCTTTTTTCTCGAAGACGGTTACAGATCATATATTTTCTTCACACCATATCTAGTGTTGAGTGTGCACTTCTGTTTTTTAAAAGTTCATTTGTTCAAAAATCGAAAATGGAGTCTCCACTCGGGGGGAGGTCTTTACTTTCCAGCATGTTTTTCTCTTTATCTGAAAAGGAGGAATGTGATTTTGTACGCATTGTTTGCCCTATAGATGGAGCACTATCTTTAGACGTGTTATTGTCCAAAAACAATTCACACAACACATGTATATTGGAGATATGCCTGCGTAAGTCTGTCGGCTGCTGTAACTTTTCATTCGCTTGTGTAAGTTCTTTTTGTATTTTTTTCAAAATAGCATCTTCAGAGACAGCGATCGTCATCACCCCTTTACATCATTTGTCCTGTATAACATTATATCGAATTAAAAAACCATACAAAAGCAATATGAGGGTAATTTCTTCTATGATAGTGACCAATGAGTGAACATGAAGGTCAGGCTATCCAGTCAAATCTCATTCCAATTAAAAAAGCCTTGGACATCCAAGACTGGCTCTTACGATTCTTCCTTCATACACTTTTCCATACATATCAATTTTTTCACTTCTAGTTTCATATTAATACCACATTTTTGTTACCGGATTTTTATAAGTCATTCAAGCTTTATAAAGATTATTTCATACGTTAGTTATAAATCAAACAACTTTCTGATCGCACGGATCATTTATTTCTTCTAAATAACGCCCATTAATCCATTGTAAAAATTGTTCTTCTCTTTCATCCAAATGTCTGTTTAATTGTAATTCAAATATTTTAAAATCAGTAAACATGTCCATACACCATTTCTCCTTAAGATAGGATGATAACTTATCTGATAATTAAGTATATTATATCGATAGTTGTATGGAAATGCAAGTATATTTATTGAATTTACTGATAATTATTGGAAGAAAATTCGACAAGGCGTTTATTTCACACCTTGTCGAATGATTAACTATTTATTTTACTGCTTTAATGGATTCGTTAATAATGTTGATCATGTCATCCATTTGTTCTTCATTAATAATAAACGGTGGAGCGAATGCAAGTGTATCTTGCCCTTCATATACTATTGAACGACAAATTGCTCCTCTATCCAATGCTTCCGCAACAACTTTTGCTCCAATAGATTCTCCGTCTTTTGCTTCAATTTTGATTGCACCTAGTAGACCTATACCACGAACTTCTGTTACAACATCATCGTTTTGTTCTTTAATCCAGTTGAATCCTTCAAGCATTTTTTCACCCATTTTATTTACATTATCAATTAAGTTTTCATTTTTGATAATTTCGAGGTTTTTCATAGCAACTACTGCTGCAACTGGATGACCACTGTACGTGTAGCCGTGATAGAAGTTACCGTTTGTTTTCTCTTTTAGTTCGTTATGAATTTTATCTGAAAGGATCATGCCACCAAGAGCTGCATAACCACTTGTAACACCTTTTGCCATTGTAATAATGTCAGGAGTTACTCCAAAATGTTCCATACCGAAGTTTTTACCAGTACGACCGAATCCACAAATAACTTCATCTGCAATGAATAGGATGTCGTTTTCATCACAAATTTTGCGAACTTCCTGGAAGTATCCTTCTGGCGGCATGTTAACTCCACCTGAACCTTGGATAGGCTCGGAAATAAATGCAGCAATTGTGTCTGCACCTTCTTTTTCAATAAGTTCTTTTAAAGCTTCTACAGAGCTTTCTACATGCAAGAAATCCGGTGCAAGTGATGTTGTAAAGTCACGGAATGGTTTAATTCCTGTTGCACTTGTTGCACCCATTGCTACCCCGTGGTATGAAAGACTTCTTGAGACTATTTTGTTTTTCTGCGGCTGTCCTTTAACTTTCCAGTAGTGACGTACTGTTTTAAATGCTGTGTCATTTGATTCTGAACCACCTGAAGTAAAGAATGTTGCATTCATACCCTCTGGTGCCCACTTAGCAATTTCTTTACCAAGACGGATTACTGGCTCATGGCTCCATCCACTGAAAGTAGAAGTAAAAGCAAGCTTAGTAATTTGTTCTTTTGCAACTTCACCAATATCTTCTCTGCCATGACCAATGTTTACGTTCCATAGAGAAGATAAAGTGTCCATTAACTTCTTACCTTCTACAGTTTTTAAATAAATGCCTTCACCTTCTGTAAAAACGAAAGCTGGGCCTTCTTCTTCCAATTGCTTCATATTTGTACTTGGGTGAATAAAGTGCTTCTTATCCAGCTCCACCAATTCTTCTTTTAAACTTTTGTTTGTTACTGTTGACATGTTTTTCTCCTCCTTAAGTATTGCACAATTTTTATGCGCAATCTCATTGTCGATTGTCGGCTAAATATTGCCGTTATTTTCAAATCTGCAATTAGCCTTCCCTAAGTGGTTGTTTTCATTAATTGAATTTATCACTTATTTACTAAGATTGGAAGGCTAAGCAAAATTGATTGAAATACTATTCTATTACAATTGTAACGCTTGTAATTAGTAAATTCAATTCCTTTTCACTATTTCCACTAAATACTTTACAAGTGATTGAATATTTACTGGCGATTAGCGATTTTCAGCAGGATAAGCTTATATTTTATATTTATCTTTATTTATGCTTCCGTCCACATATTGACCCCTATATAAATGGAAACTTTCTTTTTTTATTTGCCGTACTGTTTTTGAGCTTATTGACATATTTCATTCGTTTCCGTCAACACTGACGCTTGTCATGAGCTCTTTTAATTAAAGCTTAAACTGAACTACTTTTGGTTCTGTCATTTCCTGAATGGCAAATTTAATACCTTCACGTCCAAGACCGGAACCTTTTACACCGCCAAACGGCATTCCATCAATCCGGTAGTCACTGCTGTCATTAACCATAATTCCTCCAACGTCTAGCTGCTGAATTGCTGCAAATGCATGATCAATATTTTTGGTGAAAATACCTGCCTGCAATCCATAGTTAACATTATTGGAACGTTCAATAGCTTCATCCAAATCTTCTACAGTGTACAACAAAACAACTGGGCCAAAAATTTCTTCATGTGCTATTTGGCAGTTGGATGGAACATTTGTTAGAACGGTTGGATGATAAAAAGCTCCCTCGCGCTTTCCGCCAGTTAATAGCGTTGCACCTTTGTCTACAGCTTCTTGCACCCATTCTTCGATTCGAATGGCTTCTTTTTCACTGATTAACGGCCCCATATCTGTAGAGGCATCTTTTTTGTTACCAACTTTAATTTGTTTTGTTTTGGCGACGAATTCATCTTTGAATTGTTCATATACTGATTCCTGTATATAAACTCTTTGAACACCGATACAATTCTGTCCGACTGCGCCAAACGATCCAGAAACAGAAGACTCCACTGCATCTGCCAAGTCAGCATCTTTTAGCACGATAACAGGAGAGTTGGATCCAAGCTCCATACCTACTTTTTTCACGCCTGCTTTACGAGCAATCTCTTCTCCTGTTTCCAAGCCACCGGTAAATGAAACCATACGAATCGCAGGGTGTGTAACAAGTGTATCGCCAATTTCACCTCCACTGCCTGTAATGACAGAGAGCACCTTATCCGGTAATCCGGCTTCTTCAAAAGCTTCTGCAAGCAATAGTGCACTAAGTGGTGTCATTGTTGCGGGTTTAACTATAATGGCATTCCCGGATGCGATGGCTGGACCAACTTTATGAGCAACCAAATTCAATGGATCATTAAACGGTGTAATAGCAGCTACAATGCCGATCGGAAAACGATAGTAGTAACCGACACGATTTTCACTACCTTGCATTTGATCGAAAGGTATCGTCTCACCGTTAATTCTTCTTGCTTCCTCAGCAGAGATTCTTATTGTTTGTGTTGCTCTAGCCGCCTCGCCCCGTGCTTCATTAATCGTTTTACTTCCTTCACTAGCAATCATTTGTGCGAACTTTTCTTTATTTTCCTCGATGTAATCAGCCACTCTATTCAAGATAGCAATCCGCTCATGAACCGGCATTTTTGCAGCTACAGCTGCCCCTTCCTTCGCCTGTTCAATGGCATAGAGGGCATCGTCTACATTGGCACGAGGCACTGTTGTAATAAGCGTTCCATCTTGGGGGTCATGAACTTCCATTGTCTTTTCGCGGTCAACCCATTTACCGCCTATTAACATCTTCTTACCAGTTACCTTTGTCATCATTAACATCACACACCTTTCTTTAAAATGCTTGGTTTTCATGGTGTTGATCATCTACGTTGTAATTTGTCTAAATAGGCTGTTGACCATCACGGACAACTTAACGTATGTCGATTATCCCATATCAACATGCCTTAATGAACATCGATGACAAATATCATAACTGAGTGCACTATCTAGCGCGCTCAGCTTGATCGCAAGTGTCCTAACTCAATTCTTATTTTGCCTGATGAGCGGTCAACTTTTCAAATGCATATAATGCAATGGCTGTATCTTGTGCCCCTGTTCCCGTCAAATCGGCAATCGTTATTGCATCATCATCCATTCTTCCAGATGTTTTGCCTGCTGTTAATTGACCAAGTTCGATAATGTTTTCCTCGGGTGCAATCAAACCTTCTTCCACAGCTGAGCGCAATTCACCGAGCGCGATGCATTGTGCCTTCACATCGCAAACAAACAAGTCTGCTTTCGTTAGGATCTCTGCTTCTAGTTCTTGCTTCTGCTTAGCATCAGAGCCCATCGCTGTAATGTGCAGGCCTGGGTGGAGCCATTCGGCTTTTATTACTGGTTCTTTTGCTGGCGTTGTTGTAATAACGATTTCGCTGTTACGAACAACCTGTTCCGGACTGTTGGCAATTTCAACAGTTATATCAAGTGCTTCTTCCAGTTCTTCTTTAAATTCAAGTACTCTTTTTTCCGTTGGTCCATATACGATCACATGATTGAAATCTCTTACTTGACGTAAAGCTTTCAGCTGGTATCTCGCTTGTGCTCCCGCCCCAATTACTCCCGCTGTTCGAATCGTTTCTTTAGCCATATATTTAGCCGCTACAGCTCCAGCTGCTGCCGTTCGAACATCGGTTAAATAACCATTGTCTTGAAGTAATGCTTTCGGTTGTCCCGTTTTTGCGCTAATTAACAGCATTAAACCACTTGCGCTTGGAAGGCCTAGTTCGTAGTTGTTGAAAAATCCCGAAGCAACCTTCAAAGCAAACATGTCATGTCCCGGAATATAAGCTGTTTTGACGTCTACTTCTCCATTATTCTCCGGAATATTCACGTGGATGATTGGTGGCATCTCCACTTCTTTCGTTTCTAAATCCGTGAATGCTCCTTCGACCACTTTAATTGCTTCTTGATTGATGTCTACATATTTTCTAATTTCTTCTTCATTAAAAATTAACATGTGTCCCAACCACCTCTTTTACCGTATTTCCTGAGCGATATCTTGATCTTCCTTTACGATTAACTCTCTTGGGAAATTTGTTAGCAATTCAACACCTGTTTCCGTAACTCGGAATGATTCACTTATTTCAATGCCATAATCATCAAACCATAAACCTGGGATGAGGTGGAATGTCATATTTGGCTTCAAGACTGTTTTATCTCCGCTACGGATACTTGCCGTATGCTCGCCCCAATCCGGTGGGTAGTTGAGCCCCATTGAATATCCGAGTCGTGATTCTTTGACAATCCCATGTTTGGCAATGACGTTGCGCCATGCTTCTTCAATGTCTTCACATAATGCACCCGGTTTTACGACATCAAGTGCAGCATTCAAGCCTTCCACGACAATATTCCCTACATCGTACGCTTGTTCACTAGGCTTTCCGAGTGACACTGTACGTGCCATCGGAGCGTGATAGCGGTTATAACATCCGGCAATTTCAATAATCGTCATTTCCCCGTTTTTAAACGGTTTATCTGTCCAGGTTAAGTGGGGAGTTGACGTATTTTCACCTGTTGGCAACAACGGGACAATCGACGGATAATCACCACCAAATTCTTTTGTTCCTGCAATTAAGTCATGGTAGATAATAGCTGCAGCGTCACATTGTCTCGTTCCTGATTGAATCGCATTTGTCGCTGTAGCCATACCTTTTTCTACAATTCTTGCTGCTTTTTTAATAAATTCTATTTCGCTGTCCGATTTGATAATGCGAACATAGTTTACGAGTAAACTTGCATCTATAAATTTCGCATTTGGCATGCTAGATCTTAATTTTTCATAGGCCAATGCTGTGAAATAATACGATTCCATTTCAATACCTATATTTCTTTTTGTTTGTCCGATCTGGGTTAAAATATCCCCTACAAATTCCATTGGATGCTTTATTTCCGATTGGACATAATCATCCGGATACGGAATAATATTCATATGGTCCAACCAAGTAGTTGCCTTGGCACCATTTGCATCCTGAAATCGTCCAATCCAAAGAGGTTGCTCTTCATCAATAATTACTACGAGCATTTGATCAACATAAAATGACCAGCCATCATATCCTGATAAATAGTTCATGTTCGCCGGATTCGTTATGAGCAGTACGTCAATACCAGCTTGCTCCATGCGTTTTTTTGTCTTTGCAAGTCTTTCTTTATACTCATTATGGCTAAATAACACGGCCATTCCTCCTCTTCTTCCTAGGGCGGGGCCCTCTTTATCTTTTAAGGGATTAACCCTTCCTGCATAGTTATCCAAAGTATAAATATGCTGTCAATCTATTATACCGCTTCCAGACTTGTTACAGCAATCGCAACTTTGTATGAACTTTCCGTTAACGTTTTTATACAAATTGTATGATACAGATTCTTTTTATTTGTAAAACATAAAAAACCAGTACGGATTCATCCATTCTGGTTTTATTTTCCTCTTATTCTTTTAATACCCCAGTTAACCATACTTTTACACTTATATTTAATAAAAAAACATCATCGGGGTTCATTAATGATAAGTTTGTCAGGCTTTCAATCTTCCTTAGACGGTATAATAAAGATTGTCGATGCAAATTTAGTACTCGTGCAGCTTGGCTTACATTCCCATTTTGATTATCATAGGCAATAAATGTTTCGATTAAATCCATTTCCCGTTTTTTATCATATTCGATCAGCGGAGCAATCGTCGCTAACGTGATATCTCGAATTTCTGGATCTGCGGCAAGATTCAACAATAGGCGGCTCAACTGCGTATCTTCAAAATTAACACGCTGACCGGGTCCTTTTTGCTGGCGTCCCATATCCAGTGCCGATTTTGCCTTTTTATAGCTTTCATGAAACTGCAACACGCCATCGCCATGTTTACCAATCCCCCAGGAAAAGCTCGCACCGGGCATAAGCGCATTCAATCGCTTCTCGACAAGATCCAAAAAGTGGTTTGCAGTTACTTGATCCTCGTCTTTTGATTCCAGAAAAATAATTAATTGGTCTTCATCAAATGTAAATGCAGCTTGTTTTTGTACAACCCGAGCGGCATAGCGGATTTCTTCTTCAATATAATAAACGATACTTTTTAATCCAAAATCGCTGTTCTCATACCGGTCTTCCGATAAGGAATCAACATTTTCGGAAAATCCAATAATACAAACATAAGGAAGATTCAGATCATAGCCAAACAATTTAGCTCGGGCATAAATCCCTTCATCAATTTCCATTTTACCGTTTTTGGCAAGACTCCAAATAAATTCATTACGCAATCGAATTTCCGTTTTAACTATAGCATCTTCGCGTGATATCCACAGCGCCACTGCTGCTGACAAATTTTCGAGGGTATGAAGAACACTTTTCGTTATGCGGGCGTCTTTTGGAAACAGAACGAGAAAGCTTCCTTGAGCCATCTTACCTTGGCCTGCGGAAATTTCCTTTTTCAGTAAACACCTTCCATTATAGTTCACCTTCCGAATGTGGCGTGCTAATGATTCATCCATTTGTATTGCTTTATTTTGATCCAGTTCCTCCCATAGTTGGACCATTTCTTCCGGATTAGCTTGCCCAGATTTCACTCTCCCTTTACTATCTGTAAATACAATTCTCCAACCGAGCTTGTTTTCTACATATTTAATGATGTCGGCTAAATCTTCGCCCTGAATGACAAAGTCAATCAATTGCTTTTGGATGTTTCTTGACCGTTCGGAAACATCTTCCTGCCACTCATTAATTTTATTCATCGCTTCTCGTTGAATGTCAGCAAACCGGAGTTCCCAGGGAAGTTCTAGTAAAATAAAGCCCTTCTCTTCTGCAAAGTTGATTACGTCTTCAGGGATATCAAATATGTATCTTCCAGTAGCAATTCCTAAGGCAGATGCTCCTGATTCATATACATCCTGCACAAAATCCAGAAGCAGATCAGGATTTTGTGCGCATTCCATACCTGTAGTCAGAATGAATTCATTTTCCCGGACAAAATTTTCAACCGGACCTTCAATCGATGAAACCCACTCGACGGAAAATTGATCCAACAAGTCTTTTCCTGTCTTTATTTGTGCGGTATCGAAAATGGGTAGTTCCATAATTTCCCGGACCACTATAGCCATTACTATCCCTCCCTTATTTATTTTTTTCTCAGGAGCAATTACCAGCGGATAACGGGATTATTCAACTGGTTATAAAGTACGTCAGAAACAACGGATGTATTGACATTATTGCCTGTAACGATTGTAGCTATATGTTGTGCATTAATATTGCATTTATTACTTAGCATGGCAGCAACGCCTGCAGCTGCAGCCCCTTCAACAACCATTCGATGCTGATCAAGTATAAATGCCATTCCAGCAGCAATTTCTGCTTCGGAAACATGAATCATCTCATCAATCAGGTCTCTTACTAGTGAGAAGGTGTATTCATTATTTAACCCAATACCCCCAAGCAGACTATCTGCCAACGTATCTGATTCTGGTAAAATAACTGGCTTTCCTGCCTTCAAGCTCTCTGCCATGACGGCTGACTTTTCCATGGAAACACCGATTAGTTTAACATCCGGATTATACGCTTTTAGGGCGAGACCAATTCCGGCGAAAAGGCCACCTCCTGATAAGGGGATAATCGCCGCATCGATAGCTGGCACCTTTTCAATCAGTTCAATACCTATTGTTCCTTGACCAGCGATTACGAATGGATCATCAAAAGGTTTAATAATTGTAAGTTTTTCTGTTTTTTCAAGCTTTTGACAATATTTTTCTGCCTCATCCTGACTTTCTCCGACCTTAACTACCTCTGCTTCCAGCTGCTCTATAGCGTGAACTTTCGCATCGGGAACGCGATTTGATATGCAAATAACAGCACGTATTCCTAACTGCTTTGCTACATATGCTACTGCAAGTCCATGGTTACCGGTTGAAAAAGTTGTTACGCCATGCGCCTTTTCTTCATCGGTTAAGCTACTCATTTTATTTGCTGCTCCTCTTACTTTAAAAGCACCAATTTCATGTAAGTTTTCCAGTTTTAAATAAACCGATGCATCCATTTTCTCTTTCAATATGGATGATTGGATGAGTGGTGTTTCTTTTACGATCGGCTTAATCCGGCTTTTAGCTTCCCATATTTCTTGCATCGTTACACCATTCTTGGCACTCCTTGAACACATGGACAACACTCCTTTTCCGATTTTTTAAAGTTATTACATGAATTAAACGATTTTTTTATTTCCATTTTACCAGTGATTACCACTTGGCGAAAGAAAGATTGATCATTATTGTTGTCATTCGTGTAGTTGTATGAAAATGAGCATATTTTACAGCAATACGGGGTGGGGATCGTTACATAGCAATGTTTATTTTATTACGAGTTCACCTGCAATGCCCGGATGTGTCATTTCAAATGGATCCAAAATTTGCTGCAAGGCTGTCTCTGATAAGATGTTTTTATTTAAGCAAATTTCCCGTACCGATTTTCCGGTTTCCAACGCTTCTTTTGCAATTTGTGTAGCTGCTTCATAGCCGATATGCGGATTCAGCGCAGTAATGATGCCAATACTTCCTTCTACATTACTTTTGCACATTTCAGCATTCGCTGTGATCCCCTCAATGCAAAATTCCCGGAATGACGTTAAGACTCGGTCCATCATTCTTAGTGATTGAAGTAAGTTATAGATTAATACTGGTTCCATCACGTTCAATTCAAATTGACCTGCTTCAGATGCCATGGCGATTGTCTGGTCATTACCCACTACTTGAAAAGCGACTTGATTTACCACTTCACACATAACAGGATTTACTTTCCCGGGCATAATAGAGGATCCTGGCTGACGTGCTGGCAAACTTATTTCGGCAAATCCTGCTCTTGGGCCTGAAGCCATTAGACGCAAATCGTTGGCAACTTTCGACATATTAAGCATGCAAATCTTTAGCGCAGCCGATACTTCCGTATAAGCATCTGTATTTTGTGTAGCATCTACAAGATGACTTGCATTGCGCAATGGCATACCACTAAGTTGACGCAATTCCCGGACAACAATTTCCATGTATGCCGGATCAGCATTTAACCCTGTTCCAACGGCGGTTGCACCTAAGTTAATATCATACAAATTTTCGTGGACATTGCTAATTCTTTTTCGATCACGTGCAAGTGCACGTGCATATGCTTCAAATTCTTGTCCTAGCCGGATCGGTACAGCATCTTGCAAATGTGTTCGTCCCATTTTGATGATTGCATCAAATTCTTTCGCTTTTTTGTGAAAGGCTTCTTCCAACTTTTCCAGTGTCATTTCCAGCTTTTCCGTCAAGGAAATTGCAGCTAGATGGATCGCTGTAGGAAATGCATCATTCGTCGACTGGGCCATATTTACGTGGTTGTTCGGACTCAATATATGATAATCACCTTTATTTTTATCAAGTATTTCCAATGCGCGGTTCGCTATTACTTCATTTGCATTCATATTAATCGAAGTTCCTGCGCCACCTTGGATCGGATCAACGATAAACTGGTCATGGAGCTTGCCTTCAACAACTTCAGTTGCAGCAGAAACAATCGCGTTTCCTAAAGTGCGATCAAGCTGCCCTACTTCCATGTTGGCTAGTGCTGCTGCCTTTTTAACAAGCGCTAAGCCAACGATCAATTCCTCGTCAATCGCATTGCCCGTTATGGTGAAATTTTCTTTTGCACGGCATGTCTGTATTCCATAATATGCATCTTGAGGCACATTTTTAACTCCGAGTAAATCCGTTTCTACTCTGCTGTTGTGATTAGTCATGTGATTACTTCCCCCAGTTTTTTTACCGCATAACTTAGAGAGCCCTTCAATTAGGACTCGTTTAATCAAGCATGTGGATTGAATTGTGTTATTCTATTTCATAATTTGTAAAAAGCAGTGAAGTTTCCTGCAATGTGTTTAAATAATGAGAACTTCATCCGCTCTAAATAATTTGTTAAAACTTTATACGTATGAATTTAATTATTTATTTTTTTAGAAAAGTCATTTTAAAATAAATGCCTTTCTGGAAAGGTAAGTTAACGCGTATTAATTTAGCGTGTTTTTCTAAGACTCATCGACGGTTATAAGAAACCTGTCTTACTGTAACGACTGCGAAATCTCTCTACGTTGAATACGCCTTAGTTTGTGAACTAAATACAAAATACAACAAGTTAAAAAAGAACCACCGATGAGTAGTCGCTTTCAACTTAAGCATATCAGCCGCCCCGACGGATTGCAATCACTTTTGTCAAGTATAGTCTTGGATGAAAGCTGTTCAACAACGCACAGAACCAAGAACAATAACTTTATCATCTTTATGCTGGATTTCTTACACGGGAACAGAACATTTATTCTGTTTCATTCATTGAAAACAGCCCATGTATTTACAAAAAATTCCCATATAATATACTTGAAAATACGTGTTTTTTTCCACAAATGAGTTTATAATCGATTAGAGGTTATGATAAAACTTTTAAATATTTAACCTGTAAAGATTTTAGACATCATGGAGGTACTTACACATGCTAAAAAATGACTTCAATCATTATAATTTGAAAGATCACTTAACATTCATTATCCCATCATTAATCGGGATATTTTTCTTCATGATGCCTGTCCCTGCTGATAAAGGTTTTACAATTCCGATCGCTATTTTAGCAGATTGGGTTCAGGTCAAACTAGCTAATCAACTTTCTTTGATCATGATGATCATTATTGTTGTTACTGCTATCGTTACTGTTTTATTCCGATTAATCGGACGGGAGCGCTTTTCTCGCACTCCTTTCTTCCAGCAATTGTTTCATGTCAGTTTATTTTGGACGATAACGAGAGTACTTGCCGCCATTTTTGCAGTAATGGTCTATTTCCAACTTGGACCGGAAGCAATTCATGGTGAAAATACCGGACAAATGCTTTTAGATGGATTGTTGCACACGTTGTTTGCAGTGTTTTTATTTGCCGGCTTGTTTCTGCCATTATTAATGGACTTTGGTCTGCTCGAATTATTCGGAACGTTAATGACTAAAATAATGCGTCCATTATTTCGACTACCTGGGCGTTCATCCATTGATGCCCTTGCATCGTGGGTTGGCGATGGTACAATCGGGGTCCTCTTGACTAGTAAGCAATATGAAGATGGATACTATACAAAACGGGAAGCTGTTGTTATTGGAACGACCTTTTCTGTCGTTTCAATTACATTTACATTGGTTGTTATTTCTGAAGTGAATTTGGGACATTTGTTTGTTCCGTTTTATTTAACGGTGATGATCGCTGGCGTGGTTGCTGCACTTATTATGCCACGCATTCCTCCACTCTCTCGGATGGCGGATACGTATAAACACGGTACAGGCAAAGAGGTAGAAACGATTCCTTCGGGCTATAATGCGTTGACTTTCGGATATAAAAAGTCATTGGAACGGGCAAAAAAAGACACAAATGCATTTGGTATTATTAAATCCGGAGCACAAAATGTGCTCGATATGTGGATGGGCGTTGCTCCTGTTGTCATGGGATTCGGTCTGATTGCGCTTGTTTTAGCCGAATATACCCCTTTATTTCAATTTCTTGGTTTGCCATTTGTTCCACTACTTGAGTTGATGCAAGTCCCTAATGCTAATGAAGCATCTGAAACCATACTGATCGGTTTTGCCGATATGTTTTTACCCGCCATTATCGGATCATCCATTGAAGCGGAGATTACGCGATTTATTATAGCAGTTTTATCAGTTACCCAGTTGATTTATATGTCCGAAGTAGGTGGTGTTTTGCTAGGTTCCAGAGTGCCTGTAACTTTTAAGGATTTATTGATTATCTTTCTTTTGCGAACGATCATTACCCTTCCGATCATTGTTATGATTGCCCACATTATTTTTTAAATAGTGGCTAGCAGCGTTTTTCTATTTAATGTATCAAAGCTTGCATCCATTGTCTTTAAGAAAAGCGCAAGCGCCCTGCCTAGAAACGTAGCGAGTGGACCAAAGCAACTGAGATAAAGAAATCACGATGAGCACCGCGAATCGATGATGACTTTCACCCAAGGGCATAAGGGCGACTAAGCCTCTGGCTAAAGCCATCGGCAAGTCTTCTTTATCGTAAGGCGCTGTGGGTAGTCGCCTAGTTTCTGGGCGCTGAAGCTAGACAGATATGCGCAAAACTTTATACTTTCTGACCTCTTTTAAGAATCCCCTTTGCCGGATTTACTCTCCGACAACGGGGATTTAATACTTTACTCTTCGGTTATTTTCAATGAGATATTTTGTGGATGTTTATGGTCTGGCTCTTCATCTTCAGAAGCTTTTTTTATAAAGTCTGTATCGTAGCCAAGTTTCGTTGCCAACTCCCGCTTAAATTCATAAAAGCTTTTTCCTTTTTTTTCGCCAATATGAAATATACCTGTTTGGTCATTTTGGACAAGTTCTACGATTTTTTCCGTTAAATCATTAACCGGTGTGAATGTACGAATTAAATCGTCCCGATACGATACTACCTTATTGTCTTTCAGGCGCATCACCATATCATTTGTAGGGCTATCCCACATTCCAACTCGATTTTTTCCGTATATCGGCCCTGTACGCAGAATAGCATAATTGGATATTTCATTATCTATTAATCGTTCCGCCTTTACTTTTGCGTTCGCATATTCACTAAGAAAGTGGTCATCCGGAAAAGTCGAGATTGGATCATTCACTTGATACGGACCGTTTCCTTCTGCAAAAACGAGATCCGAAGAAATATAAATGAATTTTGTTTCCGGTGTCAGATGTGTAATAACATGCATCAATCCTTGATCTGTCAGCTGATGCTCACCGACACCTGCCATTACAGACCATACAACTACATCCGGGTTTTCCCTTTTATAGAAATTAGAAAATGATTCCGGATCATTGATATCAAGCTTAATCAGTCGATCATGTTTATTTTGTCCTTCATTTTCTAAATACGTACCAACTGTTTGAATTGATCTATTTTCACTTAATCGTTCATATACAGATTCTCCGACGTAGCCACTGGCTCCAAAAATACATACTTTCATGTTCTCTCGACTCCTTTCGTATAGATAATATTTCTCTTATTAAGCTGTTTTCCTTTTTTGATTCCACGTGTTTTTTAAGATGGTAGTTTTCCCTTCAATAATCGGCTGCCAAATTCCGATCATTAATTTGCTTGAAAGAAAAATCATTATTGCAGTGGTAATAATGAGAAGGCCTGCAAAATCGATTACATTATTCACTTCAAAAAAATTGTTTTGCCGGAAATATTGAATAAAGAAACCGTGCAACAAATAAATATATAATGTTCGTGTACCAAGGTCCGTCATAATAAATCTTCTTTTCGGTACCCAAGCAAGTACACAGAGCGCCATGACCGACGATGTTGCATATACGAGCATTCGAGCTGGTGCTCCGAGTGTAGGAAGCCCTAAATCAATATATGACTTTGAGGCGAGCAACCATCCTGAGTTAATTTCCGGTGCGAAATAGATTACGAGAGCAACTCCTACAAGAATCACGAGAGAGACTATCTTAAAAGATTTATTTTTTAACATCATTACATGTTCTTTCTTCAGCCAATAACCTAGTAAGAAATATGGGAAAAATACGAATGTTCGCGATAAGCTGAATGAGTGGCCAATTTCCCCAATGTAGCCAATCGTTAATCCAATCAATACCGCCAGGCCAATCCCGGTCGTAGCTGGCATTTTCTTAAACATTATCAACAATGCATGCCAGCAGAACAGACTGATCAAAAACCATAGCGACCAATGAGGATGAAAAATACTTGCCGACCACGTTTCTTTTCCAATATAAAAATAAAAAGCCGTATAAACAAGCTGAAAAATAATATAAGGGAAAAGCAGCTTTTTTGCCAACATCCATACATAGTTCTTGTTCCCGATTCCTTTCGCAAAAAAACCCGCAATAAAAATAAAAGCCGGCATATGAAATGTATAAATCCAAGTATATAACGTATTAATTGCGTGTGAACCGTCAGTAAATGGTTGAATAACGTGACCAAACACAACTAAAAATATCAATATAACTTTCGCATTATCAAAGTACGCTTCCCTTTCCATGACATGCCCACCTTTTCCCGAATTTTCATAAATAAGACAAATAAGCATGCAGTTACTGTAATTACTTGCTTATCACACTCCATTATATGAGTGCTATACCCTAAATTAAACATGTAATAGCCCCATTCAAAACGATTTAATCGCAATGTTATTGAACTGTAATTAGCACGAAAAAATGAGATATAACTGCAATGGAATATTTTAGGGATAGGTGATTTTGATGGATGAACCACGATGCTTGAAGGGTGACGCGGAATACTTGATTTTGCACACAGCTGGCGCTGCGTGCAAAATAGCTCATTCGTTATTTGGCAACCTTTTTCTGAGCTGCTGTTGTTTTTTTTCGTTTTGTTTTCGGCTTATCCTGCTTCGCTTTATCCAACGAAGCTTGCAATGCGTCCATTAGATTCGTAACATTGTCTGGTTTTGCTTTCTCTTTTCCAGCAACCGTCTGTTCGTTGTTTTTCTTTTCTTCAATAAGTTGAAGCAAAGACGTCCGATATTCATCAGTATATTTTTCCGGTTCAAACGAAGTTGTTAATTGATCTATTAACATTTTAGCGGTATCCAATTCTTTTTTTGCAACTTCCTTTTGTTCGGGTACATTCGGCACATCCTGGACGGCTCGTACTTCATCGGGATAGTGAATCGTTTCGACGACAATGGTATTACTATAAATGCGTATTACAGCGAGCTGTTCCTTGGAACGAATCATCATTTTTGCAATCCCGATTTTGCCCGTTTCCTCCAATGCCGCTCGAAGTAAGCTATATGCTTTACTTCCGCTTTCATCTGGAGATAAGTAATAACTTTTTTCAAAATAAATTGGATCAATCTCTTCCAGCTTTACAAAATCAACAATTTCCACCGCTTTATCTTCTTGTTCTTTTTTTAATGCTTTTAATTCTTCCTCATCCAGTACTACAAACTTATTTTTCGCATATTCATATGCTTTTACAATTTCTTCTTCCTCTATATCACGGTCACAAACCGGGCAGACCTTTTCATATTTTATTGGTGATTGGCACTCCTTGTGCAGCTGTCTCAAGCGCACATCTTTGTTTTCAGTTGCCGCATGCATCTTTACCGGAATATTTACGAGACCGAAGCTAATTGTTCCTTTCCACGTCGTGTGCATAAATAACACTCCTTTTTTTCTAGTTTTCCGGTTCCAATATTTTTTATCCAATATCGTGTATTTTAACCAGTTTTGAGGCACGTTAATAGGGAGGTGGATAAGATTTGAAGACAATGCAACCAATTGGAAGTATAGAAGTTCCTAACAGCGATGAATTTAACTATGAAGTGAAATACGACGGCTATCGCGCACTGCTTTTCATTACTCAAGCAAACGTTCAATTAACGAGCAGAAACAATAAAGACTTAAGTCTTTCATTCCCGGAAATAATCAAGGTGGGAAAAAGTATACAAGCAATGGCAGCAGAAATACTGCCACTACAACTGGACGGAGAAATTGTCATTTTAAACAATCACTATCAGTCAAATTTCACCCTGCTGCAAAAACGGGGCAGATTAAAAAACAAAACTACTATTCGGAAAACAGCAGAAGAAAGACCAGCAACCTTCATGGCTTTTGATCTATTACAATTTCAAGGAAATAACATTAGAAAATGGGCATTTATTAAAAGAAAGCAAAAGCTAGCCGAGATTCTTCATGCTGACTTCTTCCCCCATAAACGAATCCAATTTGTTGCATCTCATCCGCATGTTGATTCCCTCCAAAAAACAGTATTTTCCTACAAGGCGGAAGGTATCGTTGCAAAACGAACTAAAAGCAAGTACACAAACGGAAAATCTCATCATGATTGGTATAAGCAAAAGAACTGGCGCACCATTCGTTGTTTTCTCACTGCATATGATCCGAAAAATGATTATTTCATTGCTGCTATTTATAACGAAGGCAAAATACAAACAATCGGGAAATGTAAAAACGGGCTTGAAAAAGATGACTTCCACATTTTGAAACAGCTATTTTTAAATGAGGGAACGAAAACAGGAAATGTATACACACTTCCACCAGCGATATGTGCATCAATCCACACCCTTGACTTACATAAAAGCGAATTACGTGAGCCACAATTCTGTGCGTTATTACCAAGCGAATTACCTAAAAATTGCACGAAGGAAAGGCTCACGTTGGATTTGGCGATGCTTCCAGAAGCAGTGGAAGTTACCAATAAGGAAAAAGTTTTCTGGCCAAAAACAGGTGCAACAAAAGGAGATTTGCTCGTTTACATGCGTGAAGTGAGCCCCTATATCCTGCCATTTTTGCAAGAACGAGCTTTAACAGTGATCCGTTCTCCGGATGGGGTGGAAGAACAATCCTTTTTTCAAAAAAGCTTACCTGACTATGCACCGAATTTTATACGAAGCGTGCCAGTTAAGGAAAAAAGGCTGATCGTATGTGACTCTCTGGATGCGCTTATTTGGTTTGCCAATCATGGCTCCATCGAATATCATATCCCATTTCAATTGATTCACGACCCATATCCAACGGAAATTGTCTTTGATCTTGATCCGCCAAGCCGAAAGCAATTTGGACTTGCTATTCGAGCAGCGTTATTGATCAAACGTTTGCTTGACGATCTAGAACTTGTAGCCTTTATAAAAACTTCCGGAAATAAAGGGCTGCAAATCCATATCCCGATTCCAAAAGAAAGTTTGTCGTATAACGAAACAGCAATACTAACCGAAGCTATAGCAAAGACAGTTGAACAAGAGGAGCCATCCATGTTTACAACAGAGCGTTTAAAGAAAAATCGAAAAAACCGAATATATATTGATTATGTTCAGCACGGAAAGGACAAAACAATTATCGCTCCTTATTCACCACGAATGACGACCGAAGCGACAGTCGCCACGCCGTTATTTTGGAACGAAGTGCATGATGATTTGTCTCCGGATATGTTTACAATTACAAATGTCGTACAACGTATACGCCAACTAGGCTGTCCATTTGACGGCTTCTTCACTTGCGGGGAAAAGCAACAAATGAAGCATATCGTTCAACTCGTTAAACACTAATTCCAAAATTCCTGCAGCAATTTTATTGTGCATCCTTTTTTATTCTATAGTGCTGCTATCAGCCCGTACTCTCTTTAATTGTAAGAGACAATATAAAGAAAAGCGCAAGCGCCCTACCTAGAAACGTAGCGACTACGCCAGACGGGAGCTGGTGGTTCGATGTCGCCACGCAAAGTGGCGGTTTTAATCGAACATTCCCATATACCCTAAGATAAAGGAATCATGCCCCTGCAAAAGGGGTATGCCAACGTTGGCGCGGGAGGGCGTATTTAGTTGGCCCTCATTTACCTGTGCGAATCGATGATGACTTTCACCCAAGGGCATAAGGGCGACTATGCCTCTGTCTAAAGCCATCGGCAAGTCTTCTTTATCGCAAGGCGCAGCAGGAAGTCGGCTAGTTTCTGGGCGCTTAAGCTAGACAGCTATGCGTAAAAATTTATACTCCCTCTATATACTAACTTGTTCGCCTGTTTTCTTTGTTTTTCTTAGAGTTTCATTTTATTTATGATTTATCAATAACATTTCAAATGGTATAGGAACGAAATTTAATGTAGAAGGGTGCACTTAATAAGCCATCCTTCTCTTTTTGAAAAAAATGGATATTAGTTGTTATAATCGCACCTTTCATTCCCACAATACTCATGGCGACAAA